>NZ_JBFAYB010000036.1:0-72768 GCF_040681075.1 Streptomyces sp. NPDC051907
CAAGGAACGGACGCTTCCTTTGTACTCACCCTCTCGGGCTTTCCTCCGGGCGCTTCCCTTCGGTCTTGCGTCTCCGACTCTATCAGACTCTTTCGTGTCCGATTTCCTCGGTGCCTTTCAGGTTCCCGCTTCCGCGTTTCCCTTTCCGGTGAGTCCGACTCTATCAGATCCTTTCGGGCCTGATTCCCGGTCGAACTCGGGTTTGTCTTTGCGGCTGTTGGGCCGTTCCGACGCTCAAACTCTAGCGGATTTTCCAGGCGACTCATAATCGAGTCTTCGAAATGAATTTCGGCATGCCGAAATTCGTCCCGGCTGGGAGATCGTGCTGAGTTTGGTTGCCGCATCTGCGGCGGGAGTGGCTGTCGAAGAACCGTTCCGGCTCCGCGACAACTCGAAGAACCTTACGGACCGGCGAGGGTCGTGTCAACCCCCGCTCTCCGTTGCCCCAGCTCCGACCTAGTCCAGGTCGGTCAGGCGTCCGCCGGCGTCCGGCTGCGCGCGCTCCACGCGGCGCAGGACGCGGATGAGGAGCTCGCCGAGGACACCGCGCTCGCCGGGCTCGAGGTCCTGGAGGAGCTCCTCCTCGAAGTCCGTCGCCATGCGCATCGCCTCGAGCCACTTCGTACGGCCCTCGTCCGTCAGCTCGACGATGACCCGCACCCGGTTGTTCTCGTCGCGGTCGCGCGTGACCAGGCCCTCGCCCGCCATGCGGTCGATGCGGTGGGTCATCGCGGCCGGGGTGAGACCGAGCCGCTTGGCGAGCTCGCCCGGGCCCAGCCGGTAGGGGGCGCCCGCGAGCACGAGGGTCTTGAGGACCTCCCACTCGGCGTTGCTGATGCCGAGGTCCGCGAGCTGGCGGCCGTACGCGACGTTCATCCGCCGGTTGAGCCGGCCGAGCGCCGAGACCACCTTCTCGACCTGGGGGTCCAGGTCGCCGTACTCGCGCTGATACGCGGCGATCTGCTCGTCGAGCGTCGGCTCCTGCGGGCCGGACGGTGCCTCGGGGCTATGGCCCTCGGGGGTCGCAGTAGGCATGCGCCGAAGTATCGCACGGTACGCGTTGGCGTTGAAGTCCTTCTATGTGTATTGTTGACGTTCTAACTTTAGTGTTGAAGTCTTCAGGGGTCAGTCCTTCGCTTCCCTTCAGACCTCTTCCTCTTCCTCTTCTTCTCTTCTCTCTTCAGACAGACCTCTTCAGCCCCTCGCTCAGGGGCTGAAGCCCGTTCAAGACCCTCGAGGCAGGTGAGTGTGAGCACGGCGATGGGTGCAGCGATGCGCCGGATCCAGGCAGGGAACGCGCTGAGCGCGTTCGGACTCGGTTTCACCGTTCCGTATCTGTACGTCTATGTGGCGCAGGTCCGGGACCTGGGCGCGACGACGGCCGGCGCCGTCCTCGCGGCCTTCGCTATGGCCGCGCTCGTCGCCCTCCCCTTCACCGGCCGCGTCATCGACCGGCGCGGGCCGCTTCCCGTGCTGGTCGGGGCCGCGCTGCTGGCGTCCGTCGGCGCGCTGGGCATGGGGCTCGCCAGCAGCACGACGACCGTCGTGCTCGCCGCGGCGGTGCTCGGCGCCGGGACCGCGGTGATGCAGCCGGCGCTCGCCACGATGATCGTGTGGTCCTCGGACACCTCGACCCGGACGCGCGCGTTCGCCATGCAGTTCTTCCTGTCGAACCTCGGGCTCGGCGTCGGCGGGCTGATCGGCGGGCACATCGTCGACGAGAGCCAGCCGGACACCTTCCTGCTGCTGTTCGCCATCGAGGCCGTGATGTTCCTGGTGCTCGCCGGGATCGCGGTGAGCGTGCGGCTGCCGCGCACGGTGTCGATCGCGGACGCCCGCCCCGAGAACGCCGAGGCCAAGGCCAAGGGCGGAATGCGCGCGCTGTTCGGGCACCGGGCCATGGTGCAGCTGTGCGTGCTGGGGTTCGTCCTCTTCTTCGCCTGCTACGGACAGTTCGAGTCGGGCCTGGCGGCGTACGGAACCGAGGCCGCCGGGATCCAGCCCGCCACGCTCGGCACCGCGCTGGCCGCCAACACCGCGGTGATCGTGGTCGCGCAGTTCGTGGTGCTGAAGTTCGTCGAGCGCCGCAGGCGCAGCCGGGTGATCGCCGCCGTCGGGCTGATCTGGGCCGTGGCCTGGATCGCGGCGGGGTACGCGGGGCTGGGGCACGGCAGCCAGGCGATGGCGACGGCCGCGTTCATCTCGACGTACGCGCTCTTCGGGCTCGGCGAGGCGATGCTGTCGCCGACCGTCGCGCCGCTCGTCGCGGATCTGGCGCCGGAGTCGATGGTCGGGCAGTACAACTCCGCCTTCGCCCTGGTCAAGCAGCTCGCGCTGGCGATCGGCCCGGCCGTGGGCGGGCCTATGGGCGCCGCGTTGCACGGGCCGTACATCGTGACGTTCGTGCTCTTCTCGCTCGGCATCACGGTGCTGGCGCTGAGGATGGGCCGTCAGCTCACCCCGGTCCAGGACCAGCCGTCGCTGGCGGCGAGGTCCCGGGTGGTGGCGCAGCACAAGCCCGCCGATGCCGCCCCGGCGGAGCCGGCCGAGCCGGTCGGCTCCGCGATCTAGCTCCGGGCCCAGACCGGCTCAGACCGGCTCAGACCAGCTCAGACCGAATCTGTCCGGCTCAGGCCGGGAGGGCGAACTCGCACCAGACCGCTTTGCCGCCGCCCGGCGTGCGGCGGCTCCCCCAGGACGAGGCGATCGTCGCGACGATGGAGATCCCGCGACCCGCCTCGTCTTCCGTTTCCGCGCGGCGGCGGCGCGGAAGGTGGTCGTCGCCGTCCGTCACCTCGATGATCAGGCGGCGGTCGGTGCGGCGGAGCCGAAGGCGCATGGGCGGGGTGCCGTGCTGGAGGGAGTTGGCGACCAGTTCGCTGGCGGCCAGGACGCCCAGATCGTGCAGCTCCGGGGAGAAGCGCCAGGAGGCGAGGACTCCGGAGGCGAAGGCACGCGCGCGTGGCGCGGCCTCGACGCCGCCGAGCAGGTCGAGGGCCGCGTTGTGGAACAGCTCGGCGGACGGTCCCGTACGCGTCGGATGCTGGACCACCAGGACCGCGACGTCGTCGTCGTGCTCGGCCGTGACGCCCAGCGAGCGGATCAGCCGGTCGCACACGACCTGAGGGGCGCCGGTCGCCCCGGACAGCGCGCGCTCCAGCGCGGCGACCCCCTCGTCGATGTCCTCGCCGCGGCGCTCGATCAGACCGTCGGTATAGAGGACGGCGCTGGAGCCGGGCGGGAGCGCGATGGAGCCCGAGGTGTGGATCCAGCCGCCGGTGCCCAGCGGCGGACCGGTGGGCTCCGCCGCGCGGCTGACCGTGCCGTCCTCGTCGCGCACCAGGATGGGGAGGTGGCCCGCGGAGGCGTAGACGAGCCGGCCTTCGTTCGGGTCGTGCACGGCATAGGCGCAGGTGGCGATCTGGCTGGCGTCGATCTCGGCGGCGAGGCCGTCGAGCAGCTGGAGGACCTCGTGCGGCGGCAGGTCCAGCCGGGCGTACGCCCGCACGGCGGTGCGGAGCTGGCCCATGACCGCCGCCGCGCGCACACCGCGGCCCATGACGTCGCCGATGACGAGCGCGGTACGGCCCGCGCCGAGGGTGATCACGTCGTACCAGTCGCCGCCGACGGCCGCGTCCGTGCCGCCCGGCTGGTAGGTGGCGGCGATGCGCAGGTCGTCGGGCTGCTCCAGCTCCTGCGGGAGCAGGGATCTCTGGAGCGTGACCGCCGTCTCGCGGTGGCGGCGCTCGCTGGCGCGCAGCCGCTCGGCGGCCTCGGCGTGGTCGGTGACGTCGGCCGCGAAGACGAGGACTCCGGCGCCCTCCTCGGGGCTCTCCGCGGGCAGGCAGGTGACGGTGTACGAGCCGGAGCCGAGGACCTTGCGGGACTTGACGGTGCGGGGCTTGCCGCTGCGCAGGACCTGGTCCATGAGCGGCAGCAGGCCCAGTTCGGCCAGTTCAGGGCAGACGTCGGCGGCGAGCGCGCCGGCCGGGCGGGGT
The DNA here is from genome assembly GCF_040681075.1 of Streptomyces sp. NPDC051907. NCBI lineage: Bacteria > Bacillati > Actinomycetota > Actinomycetes > Kitasatosporales > Streptomycetaceae > Streptomyces > Streptomyces sp. NPDC051907. Next base: position 3,999 of record NZ_JBFAYB010000036.1, read on the forward strand.
CCGAAGGCGGCGGCGTAGGCGTCGTTGACGTACGCGATGCGGTGCTCGGAGCCGTAGACGAGGGCGACCAGGGCGGGCAGACGGCCGAGGATCTCCCGTACCGGGAAGTCCTCGAGGGCGGGGGCGTCGAGCACGGGCTGTGCCGGCTGCTGCTGCTCGAACTCGCCGCGGGCCGCGGGCACGGAGCCTTCCCCTCGCTGCGTCGGGGAGAGCCCATGGTCGGTTCTCCGTGCTGCGGCGCGACGCTGCGTACCGGGGAGCCTTGGGCTCCAACGCGTGAAGTTCACTGACTTTCTAGCCTCAATGGGTTGTCGCCAAGGGTCACTCTGTGCACGTGTGAGCCCACCTATGGTCACACGTCCAGTGTGACCGACCGGACTGACAGCCGGGGTCGTCTACTCGACTCTTGGACCGCTCCCCGACGAACCGTCGGGGCCGGGCTCGGGGGGCTGTTTCGGCTTCAGGGGCCCATGGTGGTGCGGGCCGTGGCCCGGGCGCCGGTCGCTGCCGCCCGCCGCCAGCTCGAACTCCGCGCGCGGATGCTCGAGCGAGCCGAGGGAGACGATCTCGCGTTTGAAGAGCCCGGAGAGAGTCCATTCGGCGAGCACCCGGGCCTTGCGGTTGAAGGTGGGCACGCGGCTGAGATGGTACGCCCGGTGCATCAGCCACGCCGGGTAGCCCTTGAGCTTGCGTCCATAGATGTGCGCGACGCCCTTGTGCAGGCCGAGGGAGGCCACCGAGCCGACGTATTTGTGCGCGTACTCCTTGAGGGGCTCGCCGCGCAGCGACGCCGCGATGTTCTCCGCGAGCACCTTGGTCTGGCGCACGGCGTGCTGGGCGTTGGGCGCGCACTCCCGGCCCGGCTCGGCCGTGACGTCGGGGACGGCCGCCGCGTCGCCCGCCGCCCAGGCGTGCTCCACGCCCGCGACGGTGAGCTGCGCGGTGCACTTGAGGCGGCCGCGCTCGTTGAGGGGCAGGTCGGTCGCGGCGAGCAGCGGGGCGGGCCTGACGCCCGCCGTCCATACGACGGTGCGGGTCGGGAAGCGGCTGCCGTCGCTGAGGACCGCGACCCGGTTCTCGCAGGAGTCGATACGGGTCTCGAGGCGTACGTCGATGTTGCGTGCGCGCAGCTCCCGTACGGCGTACTTGCCCATCTCCTCGCCGACCTCCGGGAGGATGCGGTCGGCGGCCTCGACGAGGATCCATTTCAGGTCCTCGGCCTTGATGTTGTGGTAGTAGCGCGAGGTATAGCGGGCCATGTCCTCCAGCTCGGCGAGCGCCTCGACGCCCGCGTAGCCGCCGCCGACGAAGACGAAGGTGAGGGCCGCGTCGCGGATCGCCGGGTCGCGGGTGGAGGAGGCGATGTCCATCTGCTCGATGACGTGGTTGCGCAGACCGATGGCCTCCTCGACGGTCTTGAAGCCGATGCCGTAGTCGGCGAGGCCGGGGATCGGGAGGGTGCGCGAGATCGAGCCGGGCGCGAGGACGAGCTCGTCGTAGGTGATCTCGATGGGACCCGCGCCCTCCTCCTCGGTGGCGAGGGTGACGACTCTCGCGGTGCGCTTGGCGTGGTCGACGGCCTTGGCCTGGCCGATGACGATCTTGCAATCGTCGAGCACGCGGCGGAGGGGGACGACCACATGGCGCGGGGAGATGGAGCCGGCCGCGGCCTCGGGGAGGAAGGGCTGATAGGTCATATAAGGGTCGGGCGTGACCACTGTGATGACTGCTTCGCCCCGGGCCAGCTCGTGCTTGAGCGTCCGCTGCAGGCGCAGCGCGGTGTACATCCCGACGTAGCCGCCGCCGACAACGAGAATGCGCGCAGGTTCCTTCACCATCCCATGACGCAACGGGCTCAGTCGTTTGTCCACAGCCCCGACAAATTGTGTGACCGGAAGACGTCTACGGCCGGGCGTAGGCCGACGGCCCTCTCGGGCGGAACATGCGCAGGTCAGGGCATATGAGGGGGGTATCGAGAGGGGGTTGAATACGGAACCTTCCGGCCCTTGCTCCGATCGGGGGGCGCAGTGTGCGGAACTACCCCCTTCTGAATTGACTCCGGCTCAACTATGTTCGTACTTCGTCGGGGTGTCCGTCGAGGCACGCCTGACTACAGGGCGGGGAGGTCTCCGGGGGGAGACGTTCCGAGGGGGAGACACCATGACCGGGGGAACACGTATGCACATCCAAGATTCGCATTGGCAGGCTGCCGCCGTCGCTCCGGCGCCGTCGCTCGACGGGCACGGAAGCACAGGCGGGAACGGGAGCGGTATGACCGCCGCGCCCGATTCGAGCGCTGTCATAGGCGGAGACAGTGGAAACGGACGAGCGGGATCGAGCGGGGCCAGCCGCTCGGCGCCGCTGCGGGTAGACGCCCAGCGCAACCTCGAGCACGTCCTGCGGGCTGCTCGCGAGGTCTTCGGAGAGCTGGGCTACGGCGCGCCGATGGAGGACGTGGCGCGCAGGGCCAGGGTCGGAGTCGGCACGGTGTACCGGCGCTTTCCGAGCAAGGACGTCCTGGTCCGCCGGATAGCCGAGGAGGAGACCTCCAGGCTGACGGACCAGGCGCGTACGGCCCTGGGGCAGGAGGAGGAGCCCTGGTCGGCGCTCTCCAGGTTCCTGCGCACATCGGTGGCCTCGGGTGCGGGCCGGCTGCTGCCGCCGCAGGTGCTGCGCGTGGGCGTGGACGCCGAGGAGTCGACCGTCGTCGCGCGGGAGGAGCCGCGGGTTCCGCAGCAACGCGCGGGCGAGCAGCCCGAGCTGCGCGTCGTCGCTCCTCGGCCGCTGCCGGCGGAGGAGCAGGACGACGCGGGCGCGGCGGACCTGCTGGAGGTCGTGGGACAGCTGGTCGACCGGGCGCGGGCGGCGGGTGAGCTGCGGGGCGATGTGACCGTGGCGGACGTCCTGCTGGTGATAGCCACGGCGGCGCCGTCGCTGCCCGACGCGGCGCAGCAGGCTGCGGCTTCGGCGCGACTGCTGGACATCCTGCTGGAGGGACTGCGTCCGCGGACGGCGTGAGGAGAGTCGGCGCGAGCGTCGGGACGACAGTCGTGACGAGAGTCGTGACAGGCGTTGTGGAAGGGGCACGGCAGGGGGCGTGCTTCCTTCGCGCAGGTGACCGGTCGGGGCTTGTGCTCGCGTCTGCGCCCAGCGCTGGTGCTCGCGGTGGGGCCCGCGCTGGCGCTCGCGCTGGCGCCCGCGTCGGTCGGTGCCGCGTCAACTGACTGTGCAGTGAGGCCGGTTGAGGTTTCCCCGAACGAGTGATGGCTAGCGCTCGGATTCGGTAACTCTCCCCAGATGAATGGTTGTGCTTGCCGTACTAGGGGGTTCGGCCCGCTGCCGCTCTGTGGCACGCTTGCCCGGTGTTCGGGTCTGGGCGTGCTAACGGGGGCTTCCGCGATGAGCGGTGACAGTCAGGACGAGTCTCTCGGCGGCGCGAGCGAAGCAGGCGGCCCGAGGGGCACGGACGGAACCCTCGGTGCCCAGGGAACCGGCGGCGCACGCGGTGCGGAGTCGGCCGGGCTCGCCTCTCGGCAGGTGCCCAGCCAGGGCGGGCGCGGCCGGTCGGCCAGGAAGCCCGGTCTCAGCGCACGCGGCGACGGTGGCGGCGGCGGTCAGGACGAGCACACCGTTCCCGCGCAGCGCGAGGGCGCGGGCGTCGGTTCGGTGCTGCCGCCTCCCCGTGAACTGCCTTTCTCCGACGCCGAGTTGGTCCAGCGCATGCGCGAGGGCGACGACAGCGCCTACGAGGAGCTGTTCCGCCGCCACTCCGACGCCGTCCGCCGGTACGCGCGCACCTGCTGCCGGGACGCGCACACCGCGGACGACCTGACCGCCGAGGTGTTCGCACGGACACTGCAGGCGGTGCGCGGGGGCGCGGGACCCGAGCACGCGGTGCGGGCATATCTGCTGACGACGGTCCGCCGGGTGGCGGCGGCCTGGGCGAAGTGCCAGAAGCGCGAGCAACTGGTCGACGACTTCGCGGTGTTCGCCGCGGAGGCCGCCCGCGGCGCCGGCGCCGATGCGGCGAGCGAGGGGACCCTCGATCTCGGCGCGGACGTGCGCGCGATGCACGAGGCGGAGCAGTCGCTGGCCATGCAGGCCTTCCGCTCCCTGCCCGAGCGGTGGCAGGCGGTGCTCTGGCACACGACCGTGGAGGAGGAGTCGCCGAGCGAGGTCGCGCCGCTGTTCGGGCTGACCGCCAACGCCACGGCGGTGCTCGCCAGCCGGGCGCGCGAGGGGCTCAAGCAGGCCTATCTGCAAGCCCATGTGAGCTCCGCGCTCACCTCGGGCGGCGACTGCGCCCGGTATGCCGACCGGCTGGGCGCGTACGCCCGCGGCGGGCTGCGGATGCGGGCCGAGCGAGGGCTGCGCGCCCACCTCGAGGAGTGCGCCAAGTGCCGGCTGGCCGCGGGCGAGCTGGCGCACGTCAACGCCGGGATTCCGGCGCTGCTTCCGGTCGCGGTCATCGGCTGGTTCGCCGCGGGGTACTCCCTCAAGGCCGCCGGGATCGTGGCCGGCGGGGCCGTGGGGGCGGGGGCGGCAGGAGCGGGCGCTGCCGGAGCGGGTGCGGATGCAACGGCCGGCGGTGCGTCGGGCAGCGCGAGTGGCGGCGGGGGCACGGCGGGCGGCGCCGCAGCCTCGGAGGGGCTGGGCGCTCCGGCGAAGGCCGCGATCGCGGCGACGCTGGCCGTCGCGGCGGCCGCCGGACTGGTGTGGGCCATGGCCAACGACCCCGAGTCCGCGCCGAAGGCCGAGGCGAAGCCGCCGCTCGCGGACTCCGTCCTGCCGCAGAACCCCGCCCCTTCGCAGAAGCCGGCATCGCGGCCAGAGTCGCAGCCGAAATCGCAGCCCAAGGCGCCCGCGCCGTCCGCCCCCGAGCCTGCCCCCGACCCGACCACGACGCCACAGCAGCAGGAGCCCTCGCCCAAGCCGACGCCGAGCCCGGCGCCGCCCCCGAAGCCCGCACCCGAGCCGAAGCCCACACCGCCGCCCGGCGAGCCCGCTCCCCCGGTGCCGCCCGCGCCCCAGCCGACGCCCAGGCCCACTCCGCCGCCTCCGCCGCCGGCCCCGAAGGTCTACCAGGTGAACCGGCTGTCGTACGGCCTGTTCGGCGACCACACCGGCCCCGAGGTGCGCCTCGCCGAGAGCAGCTGGATCTGGCAGCGCTGGGGCATGTCGATCGACGGCAAGCGGTACAGGCACGGTGTGACCGTGCGCGCCCAGTCCTCCGTCGTCATCGACCTCAACCGCCCCTGCTCCGCCTATGACGCGTGGGTCGGGGTCGACGACCTGACGCTGGGCCTGGGGGCGATGCGGTTCTCGGTGTACGGGGACGGGGCGCGGCTGTGGCAGTCCCCGGTCCTGCGGGGCGGGGATCCGGCAGTGCCGGTGCATGTGCCGCTCGCCGGGCGGAAGACGATCCGCCTGGTGGCGGAGCCGCAGAAGCCTCGGGACTCGCTGGCGCTCGGCGACTGGGCGCAGTCGCAGATCAGCTGCGGCTGACAGTCCGGCGGCCGACCACCCGTCTTCACCGGCGGCCACTCACGCAGCCCGACCACGCGCCGTCCAGCCACACGCCCGCGTGCCGCGCGCCGCCCGCCGCCCGCGGCTGAAGGCCCACCCCTCAACGCCCGCCGCGCGCCCGATCCCTACGAGCGCAGCGTCGGCCTCGGCGGGACTCCCCCGGCCACCGCCCGCTGCTTCGGGGCCGCCGTGCCCGTCCAGCAGGTGCCCCTTCGGGACAGGAGCCTGCGCAGCCACAGCTCGGTGGAGATCAGGTCGGCCAGGCCGTCCAGCGCGATGGGCTCGCCCTCGGACGCCGCCCTCAGCGCCTTGCGGACCACCCTCGCCTCCACCAGGCCCGCGTCCGCCAGCAGCGGCGCGTCGAAGAGGGCCAGCAGGTGCGGGAGCGAGGCGCGCAGGCCTTTGCGGGCCGCCGCCGTCGAGGTGGCCTGGGTGGTCGCGCCCCAGCCGGGCGGCAGATCATGGATGCCCGCGCCCGCCAGGACCCTGCGGAGGATGTCCGCCCGGGCGCCCGGCTGGACCCGGAGCGACTCGGGCAGGTCGCGGCAGGCTCGTACGACCTGGTTGTCCAGAAATGGCGCATGCAGACGCTGGCTGCGGATCTCCGCCGCCTGCTCCAGGATTCGCTGGTCGGTCGCGTGCCGGGCGAGCGCGGCACGCGCGCGTGCTTCACCCGGACGCTGTACGGAGGTCGGGCGTGTCGCCGCCTCCGTCAGCCGAACCGATACTTCAACGAGAGCCTCCCCCGTGAGCCAGCGCGCCGCCGGACCCGGTCGGGACCAGGCCAGCGCGGCGAGCGAAGCGCCCAGCGGTCCCGCGCCGTTCAGCAGCCCGCCGCCCGGGCGGTTCGCCTCGACCAGGCGGCCCGCCGCCGTCTCCAGGCCGGTGCGGTAGGGCGTACGGGCCAGCCGTCGCGCCGCCCGGTACACCGTCAGCGGGACGAACAGCGACTGCGGCGACGGCCCCTGTGCCCGCGCCAGGGCGGCGACCGGACGCAGCAGATGGCGCCGCCGTCGGTCCATCAGCAGGTCCGCCAGCCGCGCCGGGTGCGCGTCCAGGACCTGGCGGGCGCCGGCCCCGGTGAAGTGGTCCGCGCTGCCCGCGCCCAGCCGGCTGCGATGGCGCTCCGCCATGACCAGGGAGGGCGCGGGCTCGTCCGTCAGCGGGCCCTCCAGTCCGGCGTAGGGCAGCGCCTCCTCGCCGGCGGCGACGACCACATGGTGCAGCCGCGGGTTCGAGGCGATGGCCCGGGCCCGTTCCAGCTCCGCCTCGCGCCCGGCGGTGGCCAGGTCGTTGAAGGTGACGGCGAGCAGCCGTTCCCCCGCGCCCGTCCCATGGCCCAGCACCGTGCCGGGCACCCCGGGCAGTCCCGCCGCCAGCAGCGCCAGCGTGCCGGACGCGCTGCCTCCGGACAGGTCCGCGCCGATGCCGGCCGCGGGCCCGCCCCGCGCGGCGCGCCGGTCCGCGGGCCCCATCCCCGGGACCGGCCCCGGGTCGGGCGGCAGGGTCTCGGGCGCGTGCCGGGGCGCGGTGAGCCGGGCCCGTACCGCCTCGATCAGCGCGTCCCGTACGCCGTCGACCGCGCGCTCCGCCTCGATCTGCGGCCCGGCGACGGCCAGCGAGGCCACCGGCTCGTACCCGGTGATCTCCCGCGAGCCCTCGCGCAGGATCAGCGCGTGACCGGGCGGGATGCGCTTGACGCCCTCGTACGGAGTGGAGTCGCGCAGCGCCTCCGGCGTCTCCGGGCAGGCCAGCAGCGCGGCCAAGTGCCCGATGTCCAGCTGCGCTTCGATCAGGTCGGCGAGCGGCAGGGCGGCGGTGCCGTACGCGGTGCCGTTCGCCCACGGGGTGTAGAAGACGGGTCTCGCCCCGGCGAGGTCGCCGATGACGGTGACGCGGCGGCCGACCTGCACGACGACCGTGTAGCTGCCCGCCCACGCCGTCAGATGGCGCAGCGCACCGCCGCGCGCGGCGAAGAGCCCCACCCGCAGCTCCTCGTCGCTGGCCGCGCAGCAGCCGAGGACCGCGAGCTTGGCGATGGGGTCGACGGTGACGACGCGCACCTCGTCGGGTCGCCAGTCGCCGACCGCCCAGAGCGGGTCGGGGTCGCCCCACAGCAGCTGGGAGCCCACGGGGTGGACGGTGCGGCCCTCTTCGGGCGCGCCGACGGATCCCGCTGTGCCGAGCCCTCCGGAACCGAGCCCTCCGGCGCCGAACCCTGCCGTGGCGAAGTTCGCGGCGACACTGCTCCAGCCCACCAACCACCGCATCGCGCCTCCACAGGGTGTGGACAAACCCGGGCCGCCGGACCGGGGGCGTGGGACCGCCGGGCCATGGCCGTTCGGGAACATGCTGCCACGAAGGAGGCGCACTGGACGCGATCTGGGCAGCGCGCGCAAAAAGTGAACGCGCCCCCGGCGTTGGCGATTTGCCGACGGTCGAGGGAGAGTCGAGGCGCCGGGCAACCACCCACACGGGAATAAATGGGACCCCATGGACAGTCGACTTCAAGCCAATCTCAGGGCGGATCGGAGTCGTACAACCGTGCCCCAGGCGTGCCCCGAAATCCTCAACGCACAGTCCGGGAGGCGCTGTTCGCCTCCCGGACCGGTCCGCCGCCCGCGGGGATTGAGGCGGCGGTGTCCCCCAGCCCACCGGTTCCAGTACGCAGTGGGCCGACCCACGCAGCACTCATGGAAGCGCTCCCCCAACTGACCGGCCAGAGCGCACGGACGGGCGCACGGCCACACGCCCGGAGCACGACGGCGACGCGCCAACGGTCAACCATCCAACAGAGCGCACAACAATCTCGCCATACGGAACACCGCCTCTTAACGGTCGGGATGCGGCGAACTACGCTGTGTTTACTGATGTTCTCCACAGGGGGCGCATATTCCGAGGGGCTCGGCCACATGCTCTTGCAGCCGGGATACGGGAGCCGCTCACCGGGGAGGACGCAGTACGAATGCCGTGCGCCCCACGGGCGTCGCGGCGGCCGTCTGTGTGTCGAGGGGTGGCGCATGTCCAGGGAGCAACGCGGGCCGAACGAAAAGCTCGGCACCGTTCTCGCCCTCGCGGGAATCAGCAACGCCGGCCTCGCCCGGCGGGTCAACGACCTAGGTGCGCAGCGCGGTCTGACTCTTCGCTACGACAAGACGTCGGTGGCGAGATGGGTGTCGAAGGGCATGGTGCCGCAGGGCGCCGCGCCCCACCTCATCGCCGCCGCCATCGGCGCGAAGCTCGGCCGTCCCGTGCCGCTGCACGAGATCGGCCTCGCGGACGCCGATCCGGCCCCCGAGGTCGGGCTCGCCTTCCCGCGCGACGTGGGAGAGGCGGTGAAATCAGCCACGGAGCTGTACCGCCTGGATCTGGCGGGGCGGCGGGCGGGCAGCGGGGGCATCTGGCAGTCGCTGGCCGGATCCTTCGCAGTGAGCGCTTACGCCACGCCTGCCTCGCGCTGGCTGATAACACCCGCCGACTCCTCGGTGGAACGGTCGGTCGACGCCACAGAGGACACTCCCGACGCTCCCGCACGCGTGGGCCACAGCGATGTGGCCAAGCTGCGCGAGGCCGCGGAGGACGCGCGCCGCTGGGACTCCAAGTACGGCGGCGGGGACTGGCGTTCGTCGATGGTGCCGGAGTGCCTGCGGGTGGACGCGGCGCCGCTGCTGCTCGGCTCGTACTCCGACGAGGTGGGCCGCGCACTGTTCGGGGCGACCGCCGAGCTGACCCGGCTGGCCGGGTGGATGGCCTTCGACACCGGGCAGCAGGAGGCGGCGCAGCGGTACTACATCCAGGCGCTGCGCCTGGCCCGGGCCGCCGCGGACGTCCCGCTGGGCGGCTATGTGCTGGCGTCGATGTCCCTGCAGGCGACGTACCGCGGGTTCGCGGACGAGGGCGTGGACCTGGCGCAGGCGGCCCTGGAGCGCAACCGAGGGCTGGCCACCGCGCGCACCATGAGCTTCTTCCGGCTGGTCGAGGCCCGCGCGCACGCCAAGGCGAGCGACGCGGTGGCGGCGGGGGCGGCGCTGAAGGCCGCCGAGGGGTGGCTGGAGCGCTCGCGGGAGGGCGACGCGGACCCGTCCTGGCTGGGCTTCTACTCGTACGACAGGTTCGCGGCGGACGCCGCCGAGTGCTACCGCGATCTGAAGGCGCCCCGCCAGGTGCGCCGCTTCACCGAGCAGGCGCTGTCCCGGCCGACGGAGGAATTCGTGCGCTCGCACGGGCTGCGCCTGGTGGTGTCGGCGGTGGCGGAGCTGGAGTCGGGGAACCTGGACGCGGCGTGCGCGGCGGGCACGCGCGCGGTGGAGGTCGCCGGGCGGATCTCGTCGGCGCGTACGACGGAGTACGTACGGGATCTGCTGCACCGCCTCGAGCCGTACGGCGACGAGCCGCGGGTCGTGGAGCTGCGGGAGAGGGCGCGACCGCTGCTGGTGACGCCCGCGTAGGCGGGTGCGTGGGCGGGTGCGTGGGCGGGTGCGTGGGCGGGTGCGTGGACCGCGAGAAGGCAGTTCCCTGGTTTCGCTGGTTTAAGGCCTCTGTCAGTGGGCCAGTGCACTATCGGGGTGGGAGGTGACGCGGTGAGGGCGTTCGACTGTGACGTGCTGGTGATCGGCGGCGGGATCGTCGGCCTGTCGACGGCGTATGCGCTGACGCGCGCGGCGCCCGGCACGCAGGTCGTGGTCCTGGAGAAGGAGAGCGGCCCGGCGCGCCACCAGACCGGGCGGAACAGCGGAGTGATCCACAGCGGGATCTACTACCGACCGGGCTCGCTGAAGGCGCGCTTCGCGGTGAGCGGCGCCGCCGAGATGGTGAAGTTCTGCGCGGAGTACGGCATCGACCACGAGGTCACCGGGAAGCTGATCGTCGCCACCGAGCGCGACGAGCTGACCCGGCTGCACGCCCTGGTCCAGCGCGGCCGGGAGAACGGCATCCCCGTGCGGGAGCTGGGCCCCGCGCAGATCACGGAGTACGAGCCGGAGGTCCAGGGCCTCGCCGCGATCCACGTCGGGACGACCGGGGTGTGCGACTTCGGAGGGGTCGCGCGGCAGCTGGCGTCGGCCTCGGGCGCGGAGATCCGGTACGGCGAGGAGGTCGCGGCGATCGACCGGCGCGACTGGGGCGTCGCGGTGCGGACGACGGCCGGGACCGTGGTGCGGGCGCGGGCCCTGGTGAACTGCGCGGGGCTGCACTGCGACCGGGTGGCCCGGCTGGCGGGCGACGACCCGCAGATGCGGATCGTGCCCTTCCGGGGGGAGTACTACGACCTGGCGCGCCCGGACCTGGTGCGCGGGCTGGTCTATCCGGTGCCGGATCCGGCCTTCCCCTTCCTGGGCGTGCATCTGACGCGCGGCATCGACGGCGGCGTCCACGTCGGCCCGAACGCGGTCCCGGCTCTGGCCCGCGAGGGCTACGACTGGTCGACGGTCCGCCCGCGCGAGCTGGCGCAGACCCTGGGCTGGCCGGGGTCGTGGCGGATAGCCCGCAGACACTGGCGGTACGGCGCGGGCGAGCTGCACCGGTCGCTGTCGAAGAGGGCGTTCACGGCGGCGGTGCGCCGACTGCTCCCGCCGGTGACGGAGGAGGACCTGCGGCCCGCGAAGTCGGGCGTGCGGGCGCAGGCGGTGCTGCGGGACGGGACGCTGGTGGACGACTTCCTGATCCGCGAGTCGCCGCGCACGGTGCACGTGCTGAACGCGCCGTCGCCGGCCGCGACGGCATCGCTGCCCATCGGCCGAGAGGTGGCCGCGAGGGCACTACGGGCACTGGGCGCGGTGCCGCGGGCGGCTGCGTCCGGGGGGTAGGGACAGGGGCTGGGCGGGGAGCGCGGGGTGGGGCTGCTGCGCCCGCGCGGCTCGCGGCCAGGGAGCACGGGACCGGGCCCGCTCCCCCGCACGGCTCACGGCGGCCGGGGAGCACGGGGTCCGGCGGCTCCCCCGCACGGCCAGCGACTGGAGAGCACGCGACCGGGCCGCTGCCCCCGCACGGCTCACGGCCGGGGAACGCGGGACCGGGCCGCACCCCCGCACGGCTCACGGCCGGGGAGCGCGGGATCGGACCGCTGCCCTGCGCGGCCCGCGACCGGGGAGCGCGGGGTCAGCCTGCTACGCCGCACGGCTCATGGCGGCTGAGGAACGCGGGACCGGGCCGCTGCCCCTGCACGGCTCACGGCGGCCGGGAAGCACGGGGCGGGGTCGCTGCCCCGCACGGCTCGCGACCAGGAAGCGTGGGACCGGGCTGCTCCACCGCGCGGCTCGCGGCCGAGGAGCGCGACCCCGCACGGCTCACGGCGGCCGCGCATGTCTCGGGCCCCCGTAGAATCGAGCCACTGTGTCTGAGCCTCTTAACCCCACCGCCCACACCCCCTCCGTCCCCATCCGGGCCAAGGGCGAGCCCCGCTTTCCCGGGGGGCCCGCCGCGGATCCCGCCGGGTCGCATCACGAGCGGCGGATCCGCAGCTTCCAGCCGCGCCGCAGCCGGGTCACCGCCGGGCAGGGCGACGCGCTCGAGCGGCTCTGGCCGCTGTGGGGGATGGACATCGACGGGCTGAGGGTCCTGGACCTCGAGGAGATGTTCGGCGGGCTGACCGTCGTCCTCGAGATCGGGTTCGGCATGGGCGAGGCCACCGCGCAGATGGCCGCCGAGGACCCCGGCACGGGCATCCTCGCCGTAGACGTGCACACCCCCGGGCAGGGCAACCTCCTCGGACTCGCCGAGCGGAGCGGCCTGACCAACGTCCGGGTCGCCAACGGCGACGCCATCATCCTCCTCCGCGAGATGCTCCCGCCCTGCTCGCTCGACGGCCTGCGCGTGTACTTCCCCGACCCGTGGCCCAAGAAGCGGCACCACAAGCGCCGGCTGATCCAGCCGGAGTTCCTCACCCTCGCCGCCGAGCGCCTGAAGCCCGGCGCCATCATCCACTGCGCGACCGACTGGGAGCCGTACGCCGAGCAGATGCTCGAAGTGCTCTCCGCCCACCCAGCCTTCGAGAACACCCAGGAAGACGGCGGCTACGCGCCCCGCCCGGCCTTCCGCCCGCTGACCCGGTTCGAGGGGCAGGGCCTCGACAAGGGCCACAAGGTCGCCGATCTGCTGTTCCGCCGGATCGCGCGCGACGCGTAGCAGTACGCGTACGCACGGAGGAACGCGCAGCAGAGCGCCCAGCCCACGGCGGAACACGGCGGAACACGATGGAACATGGCGTGGAACAGGACACGTAACCCTCGGTAGTGTTCCGGACGTCGTCGCCAGCTGTCAGTGTCCCCCCTTAGGGTCATTGGGTGTCCGAGTCGCCCCCGCAGCACCCCCCACCGCATCCCGCGGTTCCGGCGTGCGAGCAGCAGCCGCTGTTCGACGCCGTGCCGGAGCGCGCTCGTTGGCGCTACAAGCCACGGCGCGTCTCCCAGCTCTGGCGGAGCAAAGCGCTCAGAGCGGGGGTGCTCGTCACCGTCCTCGCGCTCTGCGGCCTGGTCATCCTCGCGCTGGTGCGCGAACAGACCGGCACCGAGGGCTTCCTGGTCGGCCTGGGCCTGGCGACCCTGCCCGTGCCGCTTCTGATGGCCGCCTTCCGCTGGCTCGACCGCGTCGAGCCGGGGCCATGGCGGAACCTCCTGTTCGCCTTCGCCTGGGGCGCCTGCGCGGCCGCGCTCGTCGCCATCATCGCCAACACCTTCGCGACCCGCTGGATCGCCACCGCCACCGCCGATCCGGCGAGCGCCGACACCCTCGGCGCGACGGTGATCGCCCCGATCGTCGAGGAGAGCGCCAAGGCCGCGGCCGTGCTGCTCATCTTCGTCTTCCGAAAACGGGACTTCACGGGCATCGTCGACGGCGTGGTCGTGGCGGGCTTCACCGCGACCGGCTTCGCCTTCACCGAGAACATCCTCTATCTGGGCACGGCCTTCGGCGAGGACCAGGAGATGGGCGCCTCGGGTCTGGCCTCCGTGACGGCGGCGACCTTCTTCGTGCGCATCGTGATGTCGCCGTTCGCCCACCCCCTGTTCACCATGCTCACCGGCATCGGCTTCGGGGTCGCCGCGCTCGCCGCGCAGCGCCAGCGGATACGGCGGATCGCGCTGCCGCTGATCGGACTCGCGCTCGCGATGGGCGTGCACGCGCTGTGGAACGGCTCGGCGTCCCTGCTGGGCCCCTGGGGCTTCTACGCGGTGTACCTGGCGTTCATGGTGCCGGTCTTCGGGCTGCTGACCTGGCTGACGATCTGGACCAGGCAGCGCGAGCTGCGCACCATCTCCGCCGAGCTGCCCGCGTACGCGGCCGCCGGCTGGCTCTCGCACGCCGAGCCGCGCGCGCTGTCCTCCATGCGGGCGCGCACCATGGCGCGCGACTTCGCCAAGCGGACGTACGGACCGACGGCGGCGCACGCGGTCGCGGAGTACGAGCGGTTCGCGACCTCACTCGCCTTTCTGCGCCACCGGGCCCACCGCGGCGCGGCGGGCCCGGACTTCGTCGAGCGCGAGCAGGAGCTGCTGCACCACCTGTGGCAGCGCAAGGAGGTCGCGGGCCCGTCGCTCGCGTACGCGGCGCGGGCGTCGGGCCGGGTGTGGACCCCGCCGCCGTACCGCGACTACGGCGGCTACAACCCGTACCGCTCCTAAGGGCCGAACGCGAGGCTCAGCGGACCCGGGACGAGGGGAAAGCGGGGCTGGGCGGACGCAGGACCAGGCGGACGCAGGACCAGGCGGACGCAGGGCTAGGCAGACGCGGCGGTGAGCTCGGCGAGCTCCTCCGCCGTCAGCTCCAGCTCCGCCACCGCCAGCAGCGCGGGCAGCTGCTCGACCGTGCGGGCGGAGGCGATCGGCGCGACCACGGTCGGCTGCGCCGCCAGCCAGGCCAGCGCGACGGTCGCGACCTCGGCGCCGTGCGCCTGCGCCACCTTGTCCAGGGCGGCCAGCACCTTCACACCGCGCTCGGTCTCCAGGTGCTTGCCGGCGCCCTCGGCCCGCTGGCTGTCCACGGACGCCCCCGGCCGGTACTTGCCGGTGAGGAAGCCGGACGCGAGCGCGAAGTACGGCATGGAGGCGAGGCCCGCGCGGGCCGCCGTGTCCTGGAGCGTGCCCTCGTAGGTGTCCCGGGAGACGAGGTTGTATTCCGGTTGGAGCGCGACATAGCGGGCGAGTCCCTCGCGCTCGGCGAAGTCCAGGGACTCCTGGAGCCGCTCGGGGCTGATGTTGGAGGCGGCGACGGCACGGACCTTGCCCTCCTTCACCAGCTGGTCGAGGGCGGTGACGATCTCCTCGACCGGGACGGACGGGTCGTCGAAGTGCGTGTAGTACAGGTCGATGTAGTCCGTGCGCAGCCGGGCCAGGGACTCCTCGACCGCTCCCTTGACGGTGGCGGCGGACAGGCCCTTGTACTGGGGGTGCGCGCCGACCTTGGTGGCGACGACCACGTCGGAGCGGTTGCCGCGCGCCGCGAGCCAGTCGCCTATGAGGGTCTCGGACTCGCCGCCCTTGTTCCCCGGGGCCCAGGCGGAGTAGAGGTCCGCGGTGTCGACGAAGTTGCCGCCGCCGGCGGTGTACGCGTCGAGCACGGCGAAGGTCTGCGTCGCGTCGGCGGTCCAGCCGAAGACGTTGCCGCCGAGGGCGAGGGGGAAGACGGAGAGCTCTGAGGCGCCGAGAGGCCTGAGTGAAGTCATGGGGAGATCAACACCCCAGCGGGGACAGGGTATTCCGAGCGCGGGAACGAGAACAAGCCACTGTTCGGCACCGGCGGCGACGGCCTCCGCTGCTCGGCGCCGCTCCTCGGCACCCCTGCTCAGCCGCGCGAGCACCCGGCAGTCCCTGTGTCCGCGCGAGCATCCGGCGCTGCCGGCGTCAACGCGAGGACCCGGCAATCCCCGTGTCAACGCGAAGACCCGGCAGTCCTGGCGTCGGGGGGTGTGCGCCAGACCCGCCGGGGGTTCAGTGAGCGGTGCTCAGACCGTCAGGCCCTTGTCGCGCAGCCAGGCCGCCGGGTCGATGCCCGAGCCGCCCGCCGTGTGGACCTCGAGGTGCAGGTGCGGGCCGGTCACATTGCCGGTCGCGCCGACACGGCCGATGGTCTCGCCCGTGCCCACCTTCTGGCCCGCTCCCACGGTCATCGAGGACAGGTGGGCGTACCAGATCTCCGTGCCGTCCTCCAGCTCGAGGACGACGCGGTAGCCGTACGAGCCGGACCAGGCGGCCGACTTGACCGTGCCGCTGTGGACCGCCTTGGCCGGGGTGCCGGTCGGCGCGGCGAAGTCCAGGCCGGTGTGCTGGCCCGAGGACCACATGGAGCCGGACTCGCCGTAGGTCGAGGTGATCGTGTACGAGGAGGTGGGCAGGGAGTAGCTCGCGGCGAGCTTGGCCAGCCGCTCCGCCTCCGCCTTGGCCTTCGCGGCCTCCTCCGCCTTGCGCTTCTCCTCGGCGGCCTTGGCCTCGGCCTCGCTCTGCTGCTTCTCGGCGGCGGCCGCTGCCTTCTCGGCGGCGAGCTTCTCGGCGGCGGCCTTCGCGTCGGCGTCCGCCTCGGCCTGCTGCTGCTCGGCCTGCTGGAGGATGCGGGCGCGCAGAGCCTCGCCGGCGCCGCCCTGGTCTGCGACGGCCGTGCTGCCCGCGCTCTGGTCGGCGGCGAGCCCCATGGCGGCGGCCGCGGTGGTGTTCTGGTCGTCGGACTCGCCGTTGGAGTCGTCGGAGATGAGGGAGCCGACGCCCGGGAGGGACTCGGCGTCCGGAAGGTCGGGAAGCGATATCGAGACCGGCGGCTTGTCCTGCGCGGTGGCGATGCCGCCCGCGCCGACCGCTGCGATCACGCCGACGCCGAGGACCGTGGAGCTGCGGGCGATGCCGCCGCGCTGCTTGACGACCCGGTGCTTTCCGCGCACCGGACGGACGGTGTCCGCCGTGGGGTTCCACTCGCCGAACGTCGGCTCTGCCGATGTCTCGTCACCGAAGTAGGGCGATTCAAAAGGGACTTCAGTCGCCCGGGGAGCTTCGGGGGCAGGCCTGTTGGACGCCACGGAGGCGCACTCCTTTCCTTCCTTCTCGCCTACCGGGTTAGCTGACGGGTTCGGAGCAGGAAGGTCTCCTACGGTCGCTTCGGCCGCGAACTGCACGGCAAAAGACGTCCGATTCACCCCAATTGGTGGTTCCCCGGTTCCCTTGCGGGATTCGGCGCGTGCGCACGGTGCCGTCATGTCGACGGCTGGGACGACCGCGCTGCGTTATCGAACGTTAATAGACACCGGGGTCTGATTCCAAGCTGTTCTTGTTGATCGTTAAGGAGATTGACCAACCCTTAACGGGACATACAGGTCTGGAATCGGGCGAGTTGACCGCCACACCGGCACCTAGAGGAACATCTACGTCAACCCCACGCACCTGACAGTGCATCAAATGTTATGCGGAGGGGCACCCTTCGGTTACGGACCGTGGGCGTCCTCGCGCCCGTCGTCCGCCGCGCTGACGACCGGCACGGTCCTGCGCCGCTCCGGCTGCCCCTCGACGGGCCTCGTGACCGCGAGGAGCGCCATGTCGTCGGTCGTCCCGCCGCCCGTGTGCCGGCGCACATCGTCCACGAGCGCGTCCAGCAGCTCCTCGGGCCCGGGGAAGATCCGGCCGCCGAGCCGCCCGCCCGGGTCGTAGAAGACACCGGCCGCATCCCGCGCCTCGGAGAGCCCGTCGGTGTAGAGCAGGAGGGTGGCCCCCGGGGGGTACGGATACTCCTCGGCCCGGTCCGGCCAGAGCCCCAGGTCGCCCATCCCCAGCGGCAGCGCGGCGTCGGTCGGCTCCAGCAGGTCCAGATCCCCGTCGACGTAGAGCATCAGCGGCTCGGGGTGGCCGCGGTTGACCACCCGCACCGCGCCGTCCTCCCGTGGGATCTCGGCGAGCACGGCGGTGGTGAAGCCCTCGACGGCGTCCAGCCCGGGCCGCCGGATCCCCTCGCGCGCCAGCGCCCGCTCCAGACGCTCGGCGACGCCCTCCAGCGAGCTCTCCTGCTCGGCCGCCTCCCGGAACGCCCCGATGACGACGGCGACGGCCTCGACGGCGTCCAGCCCCTTGCCGCGTACGTCCCCGACGATCAGCCGTACGCCGTACGCGGTGTCCTGCACGGCGAACAGGTCGCCGCCGATGAACGCGTCCGCCTGCGCCGCCTCGTACCGCGCGGCTACATGGAGCCCGCCGATCCGGTCGGAGGGCGTGGGCAGCACGGCGCGCTGCGCGGTCTCCGCGATGACGCGCGCGGAGGCGAGCCGCTCGCCGCTGAGCCGTACGACCCGGTTGATGAGCAGCGCCAGCCCGGAGACGGTGACGACGGTGGACACCTCGGTGTACGCCGTGACCTGGGACACGGTCTGGTTGTAGAAGTGCAGCCCGACGACGGCCGCGGTCGCCGCGATGCCGGTCAGCAGGGTGGTGAGCAGGGAGAAGAAGGGCGCGGCGATGAGTGGGGCCGCCGCGAAGAAGGGCACGGCGGTGAATCTGGGCGGGGTGAGGACGTCGAAGACCACCCCGCCGACGATCATCAGCGCGGGCAGCGCCCGGACGAACAGTTGAGCGATGTAGCCGCCGCCGGCCTGCTTTCGGTGCCCCACCGATGATCTCCTGCCCAGTCCGCCCACGGCTGCGGACGGTACCGCGCCCTCCCCAGGCTGGCCGGAGCCGCGCCGTGCGGCGACTCGCCGTCGGCCAAGTGGGGGATACGACGCGGGGGCGTATCGAGGCGGCGACGGGCGTACGGCGAGGTGCGCGGGCGTGCGACCCGCGAAACGGCGCATGCTTCCCGTGCTCCGCGCCGGGCGGGGGACGGGCGGGCGCCTGGCCTCGGACTCCTGGCACCTGGCCTCGGGCTGCTGGCGCCTGGCTCCTGGCGCCCTGGCGCCCTGGTGCCTGAGACTTCTGGGCATACGACAGCGGCCCGGCACTCTGATCGAGTGCCGGGCCGCTGCTGCTAGTAGCGGGGACAGGATTTGAACCTGCGACCTCTGGGTTATGAGCCCAGCGAGCTACCGAGCTGCTCCACCCCGCGTCGGTGAACACAACCTTACGCCATCCGGAGCATGATCAAAGCCATTTATGAGTACGACCGCTCTTCCGCCCCTCCAAAGGCGGCCGCGACCATCTGCCATATGGCTGAGACACCAGTGAATTCGGAGAGGCCGACGGCGGCTCGGACGGCCGGGCATCTGCTGCTCGTCTGGATCGTCGGAGCGGCCCTCGCGCCCGCGCTCGGGTTCGCGACGGTCGGCGCGGTGTGGGTCGGCGGGCCGGGCGCCACGCTGGCCGTGCTGCTCGTTGGCGGCCTTCTCTCCATCGCGGCACTGGCCGCGACGGGACTGGTCGTACGCGACGTGGTGCCGCTCTGCGCGACGGCCCGCGGCCTGATGGGCTGGGCGGCGACCGTCCTCGTCGGCGGCACGCTGGGGGCGCTCGGCGGGTTCGCGGCCTGGACCACGGACGAGTTCGACCTGGGCGGCGCGGACATGAGGATCGCGCTGAGCGGGCTTCCGTACGCCGTGGTCGCCGCGTTCTTCGTCCCGAGCCGGTCCGTGCGGCTGACCTCCGCGGTCGCACTCGCCGGGACCCTGGCGTTCACCACGTACACGCTCCAGGAGGCCGGCGAACGCGACCGGCTGGACTCCCTCCTGAACCGCAGCGGGCTCGCCCGCGAGGAGCGGCTGCTCATCGAGCCGCCCGGCGGGCTCGAGGCGGAGGAGGGCAGCGGCACGCTGGGACCGAACGAGTTCCGGATGCACTTCACCCAGGGCGGCGAGCCGGGCGCGTCGCCCGGCTTCGACTACAGGGTGAGCCGGCGCGCGGACGGGGACTGCCCCAAGGACCTGCCGGGGCGGATCGGCTGCCGGGACGCGGGCGGCGGCGTCACCGTGGTCACGCAGCGGCACGACGACGGCGAGGTGTGGGAGTACGTCCATCTGCGGCGCGACGGGCTGCTGCTGACGGCGCGTACGACGGAGGGGATGGGCGTGCCGCAGCTCCGGCAGGCGCTCGAGAAGGCCCGCCCGGCGACGGACGAGGAGCTGCTGGACATCGTGCGGGGGTAGGGGGCGGGGCGGCACGGGGTGGCTTGCGTGGAGGGGCTCACGCGGAGGCAGTCGTACGGGTCACCCGCGCGGAGGCAGTCGTACGGAGGCACTCGTACGGAGGCACTCGTACGGACGCACCGGTACGGACGCACTCATGCGGGGTCCCTCTCGCGGAGGCGCTCGTACGGGTCGCCCGCGCGGACGAACTCGTACGGACGCACTGGTACGGAGGCAGTCGTACGGACGTGTCCGGGCGGGGGCTTGGGCGCGGGGCTCCGGCGCGCGAGGCTCCGACGCGAGGGCTCAGGTCGCGCGCCGGACGCTACTCGGCGATCTCGGTCCGCTCCCACCACTCGTAGACGGGCAGCCGGCCCTGCGGGCTGTCCTCGTGCCGCTGCGTGGCCTTGAAGTGCTCGTAGCCGCCGCGGTGCAGAATCTTCAGCTCGTCTCCGGGAGGATCGATCGGGACGATCCGCTCGTGCAGATCGTCCGGTCCGCCCTCGAGCACTGCCTTGTCAGCCATGAACCCAGTGTTGTCATCCGCCCGGCCCGCTCGCATGTCGGGCGGAACCGCGGACGGCGGGCGAGACTGATCCACATGGCACAGGCCGACGCCGACGCAGGCGAGAAACACCGGCCGCCGGAAGTCGCCGGCGGCAAGGGGCTCCGCGACACGCTGCTCAGCCGTGGGTATCTGGGACTGCTGCTGATGTCCGCCCTCGTCGGCATCCCCGTGTCGTTCGCGTGCTTCGGCTTCGTGAGCCTGGAGCACGAACTCCAGCACTGGGTGTGGGAGTCGGCCCCCGACGCCCTCGGCATGGACGTCGCGCCCTGGTGGTGGCCGCTGCCCGCGCTGGCCCTCGCGGGTCTGCTGCTCGCGCCGATCGTCACCCGTATGCCGGGAAAGGGCGGCCATCTGGCGGTGAAGGGGCTGGGCGGCGGACCCCCCATCGGGCCCAGAGAGGTGCCGAGCGTGGTCCTCGCCGCCCTCGCGTGCCTCCCCCTCGGCGCGGTCCTGGGGCCGGAGGCGCCCCTGATGGCCCTGGGCGGCGGACTCGCTCTGCTCGCTCTGCACTTCGCCCGATCGTCCAGCGCGCGCGGCAACCCGCAAGTCGCCTCCATCCTGGGCGCCGCGGGATCGACGGCCGCGATCTCCACCATCTTCGGCAGCCCGCTCGTCGCCGCCGTGATGATGATGGAGGCCGCGGGCATCGGGGGCCCTCAGCTGATGCTCCTGCTGCTGCCGTGCCTGCTGGCGAGCGGAGTCGGCGACCTGGTCTTCACCGGGTTCGGCGACTGGACGGGGCTGACCATCGGGGCGCTGTCCCTGCCCGTCGTGCCGAAGGTGAGCGGCCCCGACGCCGGGGACTTCCTGTGGGGGATTCCGCTGGCGGCGGCGACCGCGGCCGTCCTCGTCACAGGTCACCGGATCGGCGGACGGGTCGCGGAGTGGACGGCGCACAAGACGGCGGTACGGACGGTGATCTGCGCCGTGGCGGTGGGCGTGTGCGCCGCGGCGTACGCCCTGACCACGGGCCGCTCCCCGGAGGAGGCGGCCCTGTCGGGCCAGGTGACGCTGGGCGTGCTGGCGGGCGATCCGCATGCGTGGCCGGTGTACGCCCTGTTGCTGCTCGTCGTGTTCAAGGGCCTCGCCTGGAGCATCAGCCTCGGCAGCCTGCGCGGCGGCCCGATCTTCCCCTCGATCATGCTCGGCGCGGCGCTGGGGGTCGCCTGCAACGGCCTTCCGGGGTTCGGCGTCGCCTCCGGTCTGGCCGTGGGACTCGCGGCGTCCAGCGCGGCGATCACCCGACTGCCGGTGACCAGCGTGGTGCTGACGGCCTTGCTGATGGGCCCGACCGCGCTGAGCGCCCACCCCCTCATGATCGTCGCCGCGGTGGTGGCGACGGTGTCGGCGGAACTCCTGAGAGGCTGGCACGCGGGGAAGGCGAGGCCGGGGGACACCAAGCCACCGGCGTACGAGGCGCCGACGTAGGCACGGGGGGCGCACTCTCAGCCCCGCCGGCGTTTGAGGCGCGGGGCCCGGGGCAGCGCCCCGGAATCAGCCCCGCCGGCGATTGAGGCGCACACCCAGCCCCGTGGGGGTCCCCCCGGACGAAGTCTGGGGGAGATTGAGGCGCGGGACCTAGGGCAGCGCCCCAGAACCACCCCGCCGGCCCTCACGCACCGTCCCCACCCCCCACCCTCCCCGCCCGCATCCGCAGATACCTCGCCTCCGGAACGCTCAGCGTCGCCCCCGCCGCCCGCTCGTACGCCTCCCGCGCCCCCTCCCCGTCCCCCGCCTTCTCCAGCAGATGCGCGCGTACCGCGTCGAGTCGGTAATGGCCCGTCAGCCGCTCCTCCAGCTCGGCGACTTCGGCGAGACCCGCCTCGGGCCCTCGCACCATCGCGACCGCCACCGCGCGCCCCAGCGCGGCCATGGGCTCGGGCGCGACGCGCAGGAGGATGTCGTACAGGGCGAGGATCTGCGGCCAGTCCGTCTCGTCCGCGCTGGGCGCCTCGTCGTGGAGCGCCGCGATGGCAGCCTGGAGCTGGTACGCCCCGGCCGCCCCCTCGGACAGGGCCTCCTCCACCAGGGCCGTGCCCTCCGCGATCGTCTCCCGGTCCCAGCGGCTGCGGTCCTGCTCGTCGAGCGGGATCAGCTCGCCCGCCGGCCCGGTGCGCGCGGCGCTGCGGGCGTCGGTGAGCAGCATCAGCGCCAGCAGCCCGGTCACCGCGCCCTCCTTGGGCAGCAGTCGGCGTACGGCACGGGTCAGCCGGATCGCCTCGCCGGCCAGGTCGGCCCGGTGCAGTGCGCGGCCGGCGGTCGCCGTGTAGCCCTCGTTGAAGATCAGGTACAGCACCTGGAGCACGGCCGAGAGCCGCTGGTCGCGGTCGTCGGGCCCGGGCTGCCGAAAGGGCGCGCCCTTGACCTTCTGCTTCGCTCGGCTGATCCGCTGCGCCATGGTCGCCTCCGGCACGAGATGCGCGCGGGCGATCTCGGCGGTGGTCAGACCGCCGACGGCGCGCAGCGTGAGCGCGATCTGGGCGGCCGGGGAGAGGTCCGGGTGGCAGCAGAGAAAGAGGAGGGTGAGGGTGTCGTCGTCGGACGGGGCGCGGCTCTCCCCCGGCGCGGGGGCCGTGAACGCGTCCCGTGGCGTGAGCGCGGCGACCGTCTCCTCGCGCCGCCGCCGGGCCTGGTCGCTGCGCAGCTGGTCGGTCAGCCGCCGCGAGGCGACCTTGATCAGCCACCCACGGGGGTTGTCCGGGAGCCCGGTCCGCGGCCACTGCTCAGCGGCCGCAAGCAGGGCTTCCTGCACGGAGTCCTCGGCCTGGTCGAAATGTCCGTACCGGCGCACCAGCGCGCCGAGGACCTGCGGCGCGTGCAGGCGCAACAGGTCCTCGACCTCGACAGCGGTCGTACTCCTCAAACATCGCCTCCGCCGATGGGCCGGATGACCACCGGGTACTCCGGGGAGCCCTCGGGAACCGGGCACTGCGCGACGCGCGCGGCGATCTCCGTGACCCGCTCCAGGCTCGCGCAGTCGAGCACCCAGAAGCCGGCCAGCAGTTCCTTGGTCTCGCTATAGGGGCCGTCGGTGATCACCGGCCGCCCGTCGGAGCCCGCGCTGACGAAGCGGGCCTGGGCGGGCTCGGTCAGGCCCTCCGCGTGCACGAGCTCGCCGGACTCGGCGAGGTCGTTGTTGATCTCGCCCATGAAGGCGAACATCGCCTGCATGTCCTTCTCGCTCCAGGCCGGGCTCGAGGAGTTCCCCTTGCCGACCATCGCGTCGTAGTCGGCCTGCGAACCCTGGACCATCACCAGATACTTCATGACTTCGCTCCTTAGGGCGCCGTCACCCTTGTGGGCGACTCTCACAGGAGACGTCGGCGCCGACGACGGCTTCTCGACACCTCGCGGAAGATTCTTTCCTCTGAGCGCGCTGCCCGCTCAACGAAGCACGCTGCCCGCGAACTCGGCGACGTCGGCGACGACGCGGTCGGGCTGCTCCCAGTGCACGGCATGGCCGACGCCCTCGTACACCAGCAGCCGCGAGCCATGGACGGCGTCGAGGACGGCCTGCTGGTCGGCGCGCGGGAGGAAGTCGTCCTGGTCGCCCCAGACGACGAGGGTCGGCACCAGGATCCCGGCCAGAGTGGCGGGCAGGTCGGCCTCCATCAGGCCGCGCATGGTCTCCTTCCATACGTGGGCGGGGACCTTGAGGTTCTCCTCGGTCATGGTCTCGAGGAGCCCCCTGGCGATCGGCCGGGCGGTCAGGCCGCCCATGAAGCCGTCGACGAACTCGCGGGACACGGGATCGGCGAGCCCCTGGATCTCCTCCCACACCCGGGCGACCGCCGGCTTGTCCGCGAGCGTGGCGGGCGCGCCGAGGAGGACCAGGCCCAAGATCCGGTCGGGATGGCTGCCGGCGACCATCCGGGCGGCCACACCGCCGCTGGAGGCGCCGACGAGGACGGCGCGCTCGATCCCGACCGCGTCGAGGAAGCCCACGAGGTCGGCGGCGAAGTCCTCGGGCCGGTAGCCCTCGTCGGGGCGCCGTTCGGCGTCGCCGTGTCCGCGCTGGGTGGGCGCGTACCCGTGGAGGGACACGGGCAGCCGTCGCAGCATCGGCTCGAAGGACCACCATGAGTCGGCGATGGCGTGGACGAAGACGACGGGCGTGCCGCCGTAGCCGGCCTCCGCGTACGGAAGGACCGGCCCGTCCCGCAGAGACGCGGTCTTGACGGAGATCGTGGTCATCCCACCCAGCGTCTCCTCCGGGCATGGCCGAGGCAACATCTCGGCCACCGTCATCTCGGCCACCGGTCCGAGCGTCACCCGCTTGGCGCAGCAGGTGTGGCCGGGGCCCGTGGCATGCCGTAGCACGAGAAGCATGACGGCTGCGGAAGCTGACCCGACGGGCTCCATGGGCGCTATGGGCGCCGGCGACGCCAGGGCGCCTATAGAGCATGTGATCGTGCTGGCCCTGGAGAACCGCTCCTTCGACCATATGCTCGGCTTCCTCGACCATCCCGACCCGGACTTCGACGGGCTGCGGCGCGGCGGCCCGTATACGAACCCGGGCTGGCTCGGCGGCACGGTCGAAGCCACCCCGCAGGCCGGGCGCCAGGTGCGGATCGACCCGGACCACAGCCATGACGCGGTGATGGAGCAGCTCGCGGTCCGCGGCTCGGGCGGCGCGCGACGGGCCACGAACCAGGGATTCGTACGGAGCCTGGAACGCAAGGGCCGAGGGCTGTCCAAACGGCGGTTCGACGGCCTCCTCAGCCCGCTGGCGGAATGGCTCGACCGTCTCACCAGCTCGAAGGCGCGGGCGGGCCTCGGGCCGGGGGCGATGCTCTGCCAGCCGCCCGCCCGCGTGCCGGTGCTGGCCAAGCTGGCGCTCGAGTTCTGCGTCTGCACCCGCTGGTTCTGCTCGGTGCCCGGCGAGACCTGGCCGAACCGGAACTTCCTGCACGCGGCGACCTCCGACGGCGAGGTCGGCAACGAGATCCGCTGGTTCCACAACGACACGATCTTCGAACGGCTGGAGCAGTCAGCCCAGTTGGGCGACCGGAAGCCATGGCACATCTACCACGACGACATTCCGCAGGCGTGGGCGTTCAAGAACCTGTGGGACAGCCCGCGCCGGCATGCCAACTGGTTCCATCTGTCCGAGTTCGAGCGGCATGTCGAGAAGGGGACGCTCCCCGCGTACTCCTTTCTGGAGCCGAACCACTGGCCGCGCCGCCCGGCGGTGAGCGTCTCGGGACTCTTCGACACGGAGAGCAACAGCCAGCACCCGGGAAACAACGTCTCCGAGGACGGCGCCGGCCCCGCGGCCTCCGACGTCGTATCCGACGCCGCCTCCGACTTCGCATCCGACTTCGCACGCGGCGAGGCGCTGATCGCGACGGTCTACGAGGCCCTCCGCGGCAACCCGGAGGTCTTCAAGAGGTCGCTGCTGCTGATCACCTACGACGAGCACGGCGGCTTCTTCGACCACCGCCCCCCGCCGTCGTGCCCCGCGGCCGAGGGCCAGGACCCCTCGACCCTCCCCTGGACCACGAGGCTGCGCCACGCGCTCCTGCGCCGGGAGCCGGAGTCCTTCGACTTCTCCCTCCTCGGCCCCCGGGTACCGGCCGTGATCGTCTCCCCGTACATCAGACGGCACACCGTGGACCGCGAGGAGCACGAGCACGCGAGCGTCCCCGCCACGCTGCGCGCCCTGTTCGCCCCGGACACGGACCACCTCACCCCCCGAGCGGAGAAGGCCAGGCCCTTCCACACCGTCCGAAACCTGGAGGAGGCGCGGGCCGCCGACCTGCCGGACCTGAAGGCCTACGTCCGCTCGCTCGCCAGGTCGAGAAGCCGCCCGGAGCGATTCGACGACCGCCAGGAAGTCCCGGAACACGCCAAGGACTTCGTGGCCCAGGCCCAACTCGTGGCAGCGGAGCTCACCCGCACCCGAGGGGTCAGGGCCCCAATGCCGACGGACCCCTTCGCCATCACCCGCGCCTTCGAAACAACGGCCGACCACCACCGCGAGGACCTCGGCGAGGGCTGACGCGGGGCCATGCCTCCGACGCCAGCGGCCAGCCCGATCGCGATCCCCCGGAGCGCCTGCCCGGGGCCCTGCTGGGGTGTCCGCGAGCACCGGCGGGCCGGACTGGCGCGCGGCGAGATGTGGTTCGACACGGGGAACGTGCTCACCGGGGACCACGGTTCATGGCTGCACCCGGAGAAGGCGAGCGACGCTTTCCGGCGCATCCTCGCCGCGACCGCGCTCCCGCCGATCTCCCGTCGATCTCCCGTTGATCAACCTGCGAGACCTGCGCCGTGTCGTCGCCTCGCTCGTCTACGCGGCGAAGACGGTCTTTATCGCCTCGCCGCGCCTCGGGCACGCTTCGGGCGAGCAGACGCCCCGAAAGGCCGTCAGACGAGCCGCGGCCCGGCCGGGAAACCCCGGTCGGGCCGCAGAGCGCGCAGGTCAGCGAGTCGGTGAAGACTCTCCGCCGAGTAGGCCGTGTGGGACTCGAACCCACAACCAACGGATTAAAAGTCCGCTGCTCTGCCAATTGAGCTAACGGCCCTCGGAAAGACGCACCTGAGCAGCATAGCCGGAGCCCGGCCCGGAGCCGATCGGGTATCCCGGTGGTGCGCCGGGCGGCGCGGGGAGGCGGGCTGGGGGCGGCAGATGCGCGCCCTGCCCGCCCGTTCGGAACAGCCCGCCGACACGCCGACGCGGGCACACCGCCGGGCGCAGGAGCGATCGGGTCCTCACAACACCGCAGGGCCCGTACGACACCAGCGTGTCGTACGGGCCCTGTGAGTCAGGCAGTCAGCCGGCGGTCACGCCGCCCAGCCGGGATCAGCCGTTGCGCTTCCAGCGCGGCTTGTCGTCGCGGCGGCCGAAGGAGCCGGTGTTCGTGCCGGTGCCGCGGTGGTCGTCGCGGCGGCCGTAGGGGCGGTCGCCGCCGCCGGAGCGGAAGCCGCCCGACGGGCGGTCGTCACGACGGTCGCGGTTGAACGGACGGTCGCTGCCACGGTGGCCGCCGGTGGGGCGGTCGTCGCGGCGCTCGAAGGAGCGGCCGCCACGGTCGTCGCGGCGGAACCCGCCACGGTCGCCACCGCGGTCGTCACGGTTGAAGCCGCCGGACGGACGGTCGTTGTCACGACGGAAGCCACCACGGTCGTTGTCGCGGCGCTCGAAGGAGCGGCCGCCACGGTCGTCACGGCGGAAGCCGCCACGGTCGCCACCGCGGTCGTCACGGTTGAAGCCGCCCGAGGGACGGTCGTTGTCACGACGGAAGCCACCACGGTCGTTGTCGCGACGGTCGTCGCGGCGGAAGCCGCCACGGTCGCCGCCACGGTCGTCACGGCGGAAGCCCCCACGGTCGCCGCCACGGTCGTCACGACGCTCGAAGGAGCGGCCGCCACGGTCGCCGCCACGGCGGTCGAAGTTGCCGCGGTCGTCGCGACGGTCATACGACGACCGGCCCTCGCGCTCCTCGCGGACCTCGCGGACCTCGGGCTGCGCCGCCGCGGCGACGGCTGCCTCGACCTCGGCCACCGCGGCCTCGGCCACCTCGGCCACCGCGGTCTCCGGGTCCTCGCCGCGCTCGCGCGCCGCGCGGGCCACCAGGCGGTCGGCCTCCTCGCGGAGCTCCGCCGCGCGCTTCTGCACACGCTCGAGCTGCTTGGTCAGGTCGACGACCTCGCGCTCGGCCTGCTTGGCCGCGTTGTTCGCGGAGTCGGCCTGGACCTCGGTCAGCGAACGGGCGCCGGTGATCTCGGCGACCTCCGGGTCGAACGCGCCGGCGCCGCCCACGATGTGACGCGAGGCGTCGACGCCCGCGTCCTCCATGAGGCGGAAGATCTGGCGGCGCTGGTGCGGCAGCGACAGCGAGACGACCGTGCCGGACTTGCCGGCGCGGGCGGTGCGGCCCGAGCGGTGCAGGTAGTCCTTGTGGTCGCCGGCCGGGTCCACGTTCAGGACCAGGTCGATGCCGTCGACGTGGATGCCGCGGGCGGCGACGTCGGTCGCGACGAGCGCGTTGACGTAGCCCTTCTTGAAGTCCTCGAGGACGCGGGTGCGGGCGCCCTGCGTCATGCCGCCGTGCAGCGCGTCGGCCTTCACGCCGGAGTCGCAGAGCTGCTCGGCGATGCGGTCGGCGCCCAGCTGGGTGCGGACGAAGATGATGGTGCGGCCCTTGCGGGCGGCGATCGCGGCCGTGACCGGCGCCTTGTCCTTCGGCTTCACGACGAGGACGTGGTGGGTCATGGTCGTGACGTTGCCCTGGGCGCTGTCGACCTCGTGGCTGACCGGGTCGGTCAGGTAGCGCTTGACCAGGGTGCTGATCTCGTTCTCCATGGTCGCGGAGAAGAGCATGCGCTGGCCGCCGGCCGGGACCTGGTCGAGCAGCTCGGTGACCTCGGGCAGGAAGCCCAGGTCGGACATCTGGTCGGCCTCGTCGAGGACGGCGACCTGGACGTTCTCGAGGGAGCAGGCGCCGCGGTTGATGATGTCGCGCAGACGGCCCGGAGTGGCGACGAGGATGTCGACGCCGCGCTCGAGCGCGTAGATCTGGTTGCCCATGGACGTACCGCCGCAGACGACCTTCATCTTGAGGCCGACCACGTCGCCGTACGGCTGGAGGGCGTCCGCGACCTGCATCGCGAGCTCACGGGTCGGGGTGAGGATGACCGCGCGGGGCTTCTTCTTCTCGGTGTGGCCGCCGGCCAGCGTGGCCAGGGTCGGCAGACCGAAGGAGAGGGTCTTGCCGGAGCCGGTGCGGCCGCGGCCCAGGATGTCCTTGCCGGCCAGGGCGTCCGGGATGGTCGCGGCCTGGATCGGGAACGGGGAGGTGACGCCGTTCTGCGCGAGCTTGCGGACGACGCCCTCGGGCAGACCGAGGTCCGCGAAGGTGACGGTCGGCTCGGCGGACTCGGCGGGCGCGTCGACGATCTCGATGGACTCGACGACCTCGACGGCCGACTCGTTCTCGGGCATGACGGCGTGATCAGTACTGAAAGTGGACATGCGAAATGCGAAACCTTCCGGAGTCTCGGCACGCGCCCAAACTCCGTGAATTCGCAAATCGACCGCCTCAATGCGGTCAGCCACGGCTAGGGAGAGTACGCGCCACGCGGCGCTCTTCCTTTTCGGCGCCGGGCAATGGGATCAAACGATCTACCACCATACGCACCCTCCCCCACTGAAGGCAAACCGCCTCGATGTGACGCCGACGACACCGCCCCGCCGGTGCCGTCCCCCCGCCGGCTCCCCGTCGGCTTCGAGCGAGCTCCAGCCCGGGCGCCACAGCGCCGCTACGCCGGGCTGACCTGCGGGGACGCCGTCGGCTCCGCCTCCACGCCCTGCCTGCTCTGCCCGTCGACCAGCCGCAGCGCCCCCGCGTGCACCTCCGGCGCGGACGACGCCGACGGCGGGTCGGTCGGCTCGCTCGGCTGGGGCGTGGGGCTCACCGGCGGCGGCTCCGAGGGCGTCGGCTCCGGCTCGGACGGCTGTACGGACGGGGGCGGCCCCTCGTTCGTCGGCGTGGGGTCGGGGGTCTGCGGGCGCGGCCCGCCCCCCGTCGGCTTGGCCTTCGCGGGCGCGGAGGCGCTCGGACTCGCCGAGCCCTTCGCGTCCTTCCCGCCCTTCTTGCCGGGCTTGTCCGAGCCGTGCCCGGACGTACGGGCCTGCCGGCCGACCCCCTGCCCCGACTGACCGCCGTCCGCCTCCTCCAGGACCCCGCGCCGATCGGCGGACGAGCGGGGCGCGGGCTTCTTGCCCTCGTCGTCGCCCACGCTCATGCAGCCTGCCGAGGCCATGACGGCCAGCGAGGCGACGACCCCGAGGGCCAACCGGCGGCCGGGGACGGACAAGGGGACCGACAACTGGCGCACGGGGGCACCTCCGGGGCAAAAGGGGCGTGGGATGCGGTACGTGGGTTTCACTGTCCAACTCCCTGCGCCCCACAAGGGACACGCCTCCCCACGCTCCCGTACGCCTCCTTGTGCAACCGGTCCTCAGCGCGTCAGCGCGCGGGCCAGCTCCTGCCCCAGGAACACCGCTGAAAGCCCGACCAGAAGCGAGCCCGCGACATTCGCGGCGGCCAGGAGCGTCCGGCCGCGCTCGGCCAGCCGCAGCGTCTCGTACGAGAGCGTGGAGTACGTGGTCAGCGCCCCGCACAGACCCGTGCCCAGCAGCGCGTACGTCCCCGAGGACGCGGCCGCCCCCACCAGCACGCCCAGCGCCAGGCTGCCCGCCGCGTTGACGACGACGGTCCCCCAGGGGAAGACGGACGCGTGCCACGCCTGGACCGCACGGTCCGTCAGATACCGCAGCGGCGCGCCGATCGCCGCGCCCACCGCCACCAGCAGCCAGGTCACTTCAGGGCCGCCCTGGTCGCCGTCGCCGCCAGCCAGACGGCGACCAGGGCCGCCACGGCCGTGCCGCCCGCGTACGCCAGCGCCCTGCCCGCCTCCCCGTGCTCCAGCAGATCGGAGACGTCCAGCGCGTACGTCGAGAAGGTGGTGAACCCGCCGAGCACGCCCACCCCGAAGAACGGCCGCGCCAGCGGATGCGCCGGCCTGCCGCCTTCGCCGACCAGCGGCATGAGCACGCCGATCAGCGCGCAGCCCAGGACGTTGACGCAGAAGACCGCCCACGGGAACGCGCCCTGGGGCGTGGGCCACAGCACCGTCGCGCCGTACCGGGCCAGCGCTCCCACGACCCCGCCCGCCGAGACGGCGGCGAGCAACGGCCACCTATGGGCGCCGGCGGTCTCCGCGCGCTGGTCGGGAGCGTGGAGGTCGACGTCCGGGTCGACCGCCTCGGAGGCCGGACCGCGGGGGCGGCGCGGACCCATCCGGCGCGGGCGGCTCGTCCGGCGCGGGCGGCTCATCCGTAGCCCAGCGCGTGCAGCCGTTCGTCGTCGATGCCGAAGTGGTGGGCGATCTCGTGCACCACGGTGATCTCGGTCTCCGCGACCACGTCCTCGCGGTCCTCGCACATCCGCAGCGTGGGCCCACGGTAGATGGTGATCCGGTCCGGCAGCACGCCCGCGTACCACTCGCCGCGGTCGGTGAGCGGGGTCCCCTCGTAGAGCCCGAGCAGCTCGGGATCGTCGGCGGCCGGCTCGTCCTCGACGAAGACCGCGACGTTGTCCATCAGCCGCGTCAGCTCGGGCGGGATCCTGTCCAGCGCCTCTGCGACCAGTTCCTCGAACTCCTCGCGCGTCATCTCCAGCACGTGGCCATTGTCACGTACCCCGTGCGAACGGTCGCCCCCGGCATGGGCCTCCTTCGCCCTGGGCATACGGGACCAATGGCCCGCGAAGCACCGGAACCCATCCGTCCGCTCCGTACGAACCACCCGCTCCACTCCGGCCTCGTCCGGCTCCAGCGCCACTACCGCTCCCGCCGCACCGCCCCCACCAGCGCCCTCGTCGACAGCCCGCACCCCTGGGCCCGCGCGCTGGGACTGACCGCCGTGGTGCTGCTCGGCGCCTGGCTCGGGCTGCTGATCGTCGGCAGCGTCCGCACCCCGGTGGGCCCGATGGACACGAGCATGACCCTGCGCCCCTCCCTCTCCGGCGGCACGAAGATCAACGTCTCGCCGCTCGGCGCGCTGGAGCTGGACTCGCACCTCGCGCCCATCCGCCTCGACGTCGACGTCGACCAGCTCGACCCCGAGCGCTCCAGCGCCCTGGTGAAGCACCCCGAACGGCTCTCCGGCCTCCAGGACGAGGTCGCCCGCGACGTGACGGACGGCACGACCGAGCTCGCCGTGCGCTCCTGCGTCGCCGTCGTCTCCGGCGCGACCGCGCTCGGCCTCGCCGTCTACCGCCGCCCGCGCCGGGCACTGGCCGCGGGCGGCCTCGCGCTCGCCCTGCTGGCCGCGTCCGGCGCCTCCGCGTACGCCACCTGGAACCCGAAGTCCGTGCTCGAGCCGAAGTTCTCCGGGCTGCTCTCCTCGGCCCCCTCGCTCGTCGGCGACGCCCGCTCCATCGTCACCGAGTTCGACGTCTACCAGCGGGAGTTGGCGCGGCTGGTCACCAACGTCACCAAGCTGTACGACGCGACCTCGACGCTCCCCGTCTACCAGCCGGACCCGGCCACCGTCCGCGTGCTGCACGTCTCCGACATCCACCTCAACCCGGCGGCCTGGCACATCATCGGCTCGCTGGTCGAGCAGTACGGCATAGACGTGATCATCGACTCCGGCGACACCATGGACCACGGCACGGCAGCCGAGAACGCCTTCCTCGACCCGGTCTCCGACCTCGGCGCGCCCTACGTCTGGGTCCGCGGCAACCACGACTCGCGCGTCACCCAGGCGTACCTCGACCGCCTCGAGAACGTGCACGTCCTCGACGAGGGCCGGGCGGTCACCGTCGCGGGCGTGCGGATCGCGGGCAGCGGCGACCCCCAGTTCACCCCCGACCGCTCGGTCGTCGCCCAAGGCGACCCCGCGGAGCGCATGACGGGCCTGCGCCTCGCCTCCGCCCTGCGCGACCAGAAGCGCGCCGGCACGCCCGTCGACATCGCGGTCGCCCACAATCCGGTGGCCGCGCGCGAGAGCGACGGCGAGGTCCCTCTCGCCCTCGCGGGCCACGTCCACCACCGCAAGACGGAGGTCCTCCCGCACGGCACCCGCCTCAAGATCGAGGGCTCGACGGGCGGCGGCGGCCTGCGGGCGGTGCAGAACGAGAAGCCGGAGAAGGTGCGGGCCTCGGTGCTCTATCTGGACCGCCAGACCCGCCGGCTCCAGGCCTGGGACGAGATCACGCTGGGGGGCCTGGGACTGACGACTGCCGAGGTCAGCCGCCATCTGCCGGAGGAGAACACGCCCGGCGCGACGCCCTCGCCGACCCCCTCTGCCTCGCCCCCGTAAACCGTTTTGGCGATAGCTCCCCGCATCCCATATGCTTCTCACGTCCCCGACGCGCTGCGAAGCGCCCAGGCGGGCCCTTAGCCCTCATCGTCTAGTGGCCCAGGACGCCGCCCTTTCAAGGCGGTAGCACGGGTTCGAATCCCGTTGGGGGCACGCATTACCGTGTGCGAGACTTGGTCTCGCACATTGCTTGGTCCTGTGGAGCAGTTTGGAGTGCTCGCCACCCTGTCAAGGTGGAGGCCGCGGGTTCAAATCCCGTCAGGACCGCTGAAGCTCGCAAGGGCTTCGTGGCTGGGTAGCTCAGTTGGTACGAGCGATCGCCTGAAAAGCGATAGGTCGCCGGTTCGACCCCGGCCCCAGCCACAGTTCGAAGGCCCCGATCCGCACGGATCGGGGCCTTCGTCGTCTGCGCGGCGCGTGCCCGGGGCGCGCAGGCCCCGACCCTCGCGGGGATCGGGGCCCGCCCGCCGTCAGGCTCGTTCGCGGCGCCGCCGGCCCCGTACGCCCAGGACCACGGCCGCCACCGCCACCAGCGCCGTCAGCAGCGCCCAGTCCGGCACCGCCTCGCCGATGCCCTGCGCCCACTCCTGGACGGCGAACGAGTCGTCGACCGAGAGCAGCCCCGGCAGCGCCGTCGTGCCGTCGAACACCAGGAACACCGTCCCCAGCACCACGAAGAAGAGGCCCGACAGCAGCGACGTCGTATGCAGCTCGAACCGGCCCAGCCGCAGCGGACGGCCGCGCAGCCAGCGCCGTCCGCCGAGGTCGAAGCGGTCCCACAGCAGCGCGAGCAGGAAGAGCGGGACCGCCATGCCCAGGCCGTAGACCGCGAGGAGCAGTCCGCCGTAGACCGGGCTGCCGCTGACCGCCGCGACCATCAGAACGCTGCCGAGGATCGGGCCCGCGCAGAACCCGGCCAGGCCGTAGACCAGGCCAAGGGCGTAGACGGAGACCGCCGTCGTCGGGCGGATACGGCCGGACAGCTCCGCGACGCGGCGGGGCGCGAAGCCCTTCCCCAGGACCTGGGCCACGCCCAGCGCGATGATCAGCCAGCCGCCCGTGGTCACCAGCAGATCGCGGTTGCCGTAGAAGAGCCGGCCGGCGAAGGACCCGGCGGCGCCCAGCGGGACGAGCGTGGTGGCCAGGCCGGCGTAGAAGATCGCGGTACGGGCCAGCAGCTTGCCGGCGGAGTCGATGGAGTACGCGAAGA
Organism: Streptomyces sp. NPDC051907; assembly: GCF_040681075.1. Lineage (NCBI taxonomy): Bacteria > Bacillati > Actinomycetota > Actinomycetes > Kitasatosporales > Streptomycetaceae > Streptomyces > Streptomyces sp. NPDC051907. Next base: position 38,155 of record NZ_JBFAYB010000036.1, read on the forward strand.
ACGCCGGGAGCAGCAGGGCGCTGCACGGGCTGATCAGCGCGAGGAGGCCGCCGAGGAAGGCGGCCAGATAGCCGACGTCGGTCACTGGGCCGTCTCCGGACCGGTGTTCTTGTCTGACTCCGGCTTCTTGTCCGCCTCCGGGCCGGTCTTCTTCTCCCCCTCCGGCTTCTTGTCCGTCCCCGGGCCGGTCTTCTTCTCCGTCCCCGGCTTCTTCTCCGCCTCCGGGCCGGCTTCCTCCCTGGCCTCGCTCGCCGCCTGGGCCTTCGCCGCCTCGATCGCCTCCGTGAACGTCCGAGTCGGCTGCGCGCCCGCGATCGGCCGGCCGTTCACCAGGAACGACGGCGTGGACGTCGCGCCCAGGCCGTACGCCTCCTCCTGGTCCCGCTTCACCGCCGCGCGGGCGGCCTCGCCGTCCGCGTCGCGCGTGAAGCGCTCCAGGTCCGGCACGCCCGCCTGCTCCGCGAGGGCCTTCAGCCGGTCCTCGCCGAAGCCCTCCTCCTTGGCGCCCTGCGCGTACGCCGCCGCGTGGAACTGCCAGAAACGCCCCTGCCGGCCCGCGGCCCACGCCGCCCGCGCCGCCGCCTCGGACTCCGCGCCGAAGATCGGGAAGTTGCGCCACTCGATGCGCAGCGTGCCCTCGTCGACGTACTTCTTCACCAGCGCGGGCTCGGTGTCCCGGGCGAACTTCCCGCAGTAGCCGCACTTGAAGTCGGCGTACTCGATCATCACGACCGGCGCGTCCACCCGGCCCATGGCCAGCGGGTCGCTCGCGTCGCGGCGGGCGAGCTTCGCCAGTTCGGCGTACGGGTCGGTCTCCGGGTCGGCGGAGACCTCGGCCGCGGAGGAGGAGCCCGACGAGTCCGGCTTGGTGGCGGTGTACGAGGCGTAGCCGAGCAGCAGCGCGGCGGCGACGGCCCCGGCGCCGACGGCCAGCGACACCCGGGAGGGGGACTTCCGCGAAGAACGCGAAGGACGCGGAGGACGCGAGGAAGGCGAAGAAGGCGTAGGGGAGGAGGAAACGGGCATGGAACTGCTCCTGAGCGAATGATCGAAGGTAGGTAAGCGGGCACGCACACGGCGCGTGACCGCCGGCCTAGACGCGCAGGATCGACAGCTCCACCGGCGAGGGAGGGTCGAGCGGCGGCGGCCCCCGCCCGGGCGGCACGTCGAGGACGGTCTGCTCCTGGGAGCAGCCGCCCGACACGCCGTGGGCGTCGTGCAGGGCGGGCAGCAGCTCGTACGCGGAGAAGCCGCGCGGCGGGGCGGCGGGGTGCGCTCCGCTGAAGTCGTCGGGCGCGCCCTGGCCGCAGCCGGGCGCCTGGCCGGGCGGCCGCGCCAGCACCTGCGCCTGTATACGCGCGGTCTGTATATGCGAGGGCGCCGCGACCGCGGTCACGGCGGGGTCGGCCGAACGGGTCGGCGCCGTGGCGCCTCCATGGGCCGTCGCCGCAGTGCAGAGAAGCAGAGAGAAGAGGAGCAGGGAGAAGAGGAGTCCCAGCAGTCCCACAGCGGCCGTCGGCAGACGCCGAACGCGGTCGCCGCAGAGCAGCATGGGCACGCTCCCCCTCGTACGGCGCTTCGGAACTGGTCGGATCTGTTCCATACTGCACCAGCTCGTGGTGGAAATGCGTTCGCCAGTGCTTTCCCAGGGGTGCGATCCTGGAATCCGTATGTCTACTTCCTTCGCCGACCTTCAGACCCTGCTGGCCGGGGCGTCGCTGCGCGACGCCCATCGGCTCGGCCGCCGTCTCGAAGGCGCCCGCCGCATCCGTAAGCCCGAGGCGCGGCAGGCCGTGCTGGACGAGATCGCCGCCGAGGCCGAGAAGTCCGCGGCCCGCATCGAACAGCGCGCCGGCCGGGTGCCCGAGGTCGCCTACCCCGAAGAGCTGCCCGTCAGCCAGAAGCGGGACGTGATCCTGGAGGCGATACGGGACCACCAGGTCGTGATCGTCGCCGGCGAGACCGGCTCGGGCAAGACGACGCAGATCCCCAAGATCTGTCTGGAGCTCGGCCGGGGCGTCCGCGGCATGATCGGGCACACCCAGCCCCGCCGGATCGCCGCCCGCACCGTCGCCGAACGCGTCGCGGAGGAGCTGCGCACCCCGCTCGGCGAAGCCGTGGGCTGGAAGGTCCGCTTCACCGACCAGGTCGGCGGCGACACCTTCGTCAAGCTGATGACGGACGGCATCCTGCTCGCCGAGATCCAGACGGACCGCGAGCTGCGCGCGTACGACACGATCATCATCGACGAGGCCCACGAGCGGTCCCTGAACATCGACTTCCTGCTCGGCTACCTCGCGCAGCTGCTGCCCAAGCGCCCCGACCTCAAGGTCGTGATCACCTCCGCGACCATCGACCCGGAGCGCTTCTCCCGCCACTTCGGCGAGGCGCCGATCGTCGAGGTCAGCGGCCGTACGTACCCCGTCGAGGTCCGCTACCGCCCGCTGCTGGAGGACGAGGGCGAGGAGTCCGACCGCGACCAGATCACCGCGATCTGCGACGCCGTGGAGGAGCTCCAGGGCGAGGGCAAGGGCGACATCCTCGTCTTCCTCTCCGGCGAGCGCGAGATCCGCGACACGGCGGACGCGCTCAACAAGAAGCAGTACCGCTTCACCGAGGTCCTGCCGCTGTACGCCCGTCTCTCGCACGCCGAGCAGCACCGCGTCTTCCAGCCCCACACCGGACGCCGGATCGTCCTCGCCACGAACGTCGCCGAGACGTCCCTGACCGTCCCCGGCATCAAGTACGTCATCGACCCCGGCACCGCCCGCATCTCCCGCTACAGCCACCGCACCAAGGTCCAGCGCCTGCCCATCGAGCGGATCAGCCAGGCCAGCGCCAACCAGCGCAAGGGCCGCTGCGGCCGTACGTCCGACGGAATCTGCATCCGGCTCTACTCCGAGGACGACTTCGTCTCCCGTCCCGAGTTCACGGACGCGGAGATCCTCCGTACGAACCTGGCGAGCGTCATCCTCCAGATGACCGCGGCCGGCCTCGGCGACATCGAGAAGTTCCCCTTCATCGACCCGCCGGACCACCGCAACATCCGCGACGGCGTCCAGCTCCTCCAGGAGCTGGGGGCGCTGGAGCAGGCGGAGAAGTCCCCGGAGGGGAGGAAGGGGCAGCGGCTGACGGCGCAGGGGCGCAAGCTCAGCCAGCTGCCCGTCGACCCGCGGCTGGCCCGGATGGTCCTGGAGGCCGACAAGAACGGCTGCGTGCGCGAGGTCATGGTGATCGCCGCCGCGCTCTCCATCCAGGACCCCCGCGAGCGCCCCGCCGAGAAGCAGGCGCAGGCCGACCAGCAGCACGCCCGCTTCAAGGACGAGACCTCCGACTTCCTCTCGTATCTCAACCTCTGGCGCTATGTCCGCGAGCAGCAGCGGGAGCGCGGCTCCTCCAGCTTCCGCCGTATGTGCAAGCAGGAGTACCTGAACTTCCTGCGCATTCGCGAATGGCAGGACATCTACGCACAGCTGCGCACGGTCGCCAAGCAGATGGGGATGCACTTCGAGGAGGCCTCGGCGGACGCCCCCGCTCCGGACCAGTCCGTCCATGTCTCGCTGCTGGCGGGCCTGCTCTCCCACATCGGCATGAAGGATGTGAAGGAGGGCGCGAAGAACGAGTACCTGGGCGCCCGCAGCGCCAAGTTCGCGGTCTTCCCCGGCTCGGCGCTCTTCAAGAAGCCCCCGCGGTTCGTCATGTCGGCGGAGCTGGTGGAGACGTCCCGGCTGTGGGCGCGGGTCAACGCCAAGATCGAGCCCGAGTGGATCGAGCCGCTGGCCCAGCACCTGGTCAAGCGCACCTATAGCGAGCCGCACTGGGAGAAGGACCAGGCGGCGGTGATGGCGGTCGAGAAGGTCACGCTGTACGGCGTGCCGATCGTCACCGACCGCAAGGTGAACTATGGGCGGATCGACCCGGAGACCTCCCGCGATCTGTTCATCCGCAACGCGCTGGTCGAGGGCGACTGGCGCACCCACCACAAGTTCTTCGCCGACAACCGCCGGCTCCTGACCGAGGTGGAGGAGCTGGAGCACCGGGCGCGGCGCCGGGACATCCTGGTCGACGACGAGACGCTCTTCGACTTCTACGACCAGCGGGTGCCCGAGCACGTCGTGTCCGGGGCGCACTTCGACTCCTGGTGGAAGCACAAGCGCAAGGAGGAGCCCGAGCTCCTCGACTTCGAGCGCGAGATGCTCATCAACGAGAAGGCGGGCGCGGTCACCAAGGACGACTACCCCGACTCCTGGCGGCAGGGTCGGCTGAAGTTCCGGGTGACGTACCAGTTCGAGCCGGGCGCCGACGCCGACGGCGTGACCGTCCACGTCCCGCTCCAGGTGCTGAACCAGGTCACCGCCGAGGGCTTCGACTGGCAGATCCCGGGACTGCGCGAGGACGTGGTGATGGAGCTGATCCGCTCCCTCCCCAAGCCGATCCGCCGCCACTACGTCCCGGCGCCGAACTACGCGAAGGCGTTCCTGGACAGGGCCGTGCCCCTCCAGGAGCCCCTGCCGGTCACGCTCGCGCGGGAGCTGCAGCGCATGGTCGGCGTCCCGGTCACGGGGGACGACTTCGATCTGGGCCGGGTCCCGGACCATTTGAAGATCACGTTCCGGATCGTCGACGAGCGCCGCAAGAAGCTCGCGGAGGACAAGGACCTGGAGGCGCTGAAGCTCAAGCTGAAGCCGAAGGCCCGCCAGGCGCTGTCCCAGGCCGCGGCGAGCGCGAGCCCGGGCGGCGAGTCCATCGAGCGCACCGGCCTGACGGACTGGACGATCGGCGCGCTGAGCCGCGTCTTCGAGACCCGGCGCGCGGGCCAGCCGGTCAAGGCGTACCCCGCGCTCGTGGACGAGGGGGGCGCCGCGACGGGCCCGGTGTCCGTACGGCTCTTCGACACGGAGGCGGAGCAGGCGCAGGCGATGTGGCGGGGCACGCGCAGGCTCATCCTGCTCAACATCCCGGTGAACCCCGCCAAGTTCGCCTCGGACAAGCTGACCAACCAGCACAAGCTCGCCCTGTCGAGCAATCCGCACGGCTCGATCCAGGCCCTCTTCGACGACTGCGCGACGGCGGCGGCGGACAAGCTGATCGCGGACCACGGCGGGCCGGCCTGGGACGAGGAGTCGTTCCGGAAGCTGTTCGACAAGGTGCGCGCGGACCTGGTGGACGCGACGGTGCGCACGGTGAGCCAGGTGCAGCAGATCCTGGCTGCCTGGCAGGCGTGCGAGCGCCGGCTGAAGTCGACGAAGAGCCTGGCGCTGGTCGCCAATGCAGCGGACGTACGGGAGCACCTGACGCGGCTGATGCCGGCCGGCTTCGTCACGGCGACGGGCCTGCGGCGGCTGCCGGACCTGATGCGCTATCTCGTGGCGGTGGATCGCCGGCTCCAGCAGATGCCGACGGCCGTCCAGCGCGACACGACCCGTATGGAGAAGGTCCACGAGATGCAGGACGAGTACGCCTGGCTGCTGGAACAGCTGCCGCAGGGGCGCCCCGTGCCGCAGGAGGTCCTGGACATCCGCTGGATGATCGAGGAGCTGCGGGTGAGCTACTTCGCGCACGCGCTGGGCACGGCGCAGCCCGTCTCGGACAAGCGGATCGTGAAGGCGATCGACGCGGCGGCGCCGTGATCCGGCCGTCGCCATGAGTGAGTTCGACCGGACCCTCTGACCTGCTGTACAGTCTCTCTCGCAGCCAAGGAGCAATCGGGCTGCGAAACCTGGTCCTGTGGAGCAGTTTGGAGTGCTCGCCACCCTGTCAAGGTGGAGGCCGCGGGTTCAAATCCCGTCAGGACCGCGTGTATTGCGAAGGCCCGCACCGAATGGTGCGGGCCTTCGTCGTATGCCCGCATGGAGCGAGCGGGCTCCCACGAGGCCGGTCTCGAGCCGGTCGTGAGCCGCCCTGAGAGCCGCCCTGGGAGCCCGGACGAGCGCCGGGAGCGCGTTCCTCGCGCGCGTGGGCCCCGCACGCCGACAGACGCGCCCGCGCTCACGCTGCCGGAGCGCGGGAGGGCCAGGGCCGTACGAGGGCGGGAGAAGGGCGTCGGGGGCGCAGCCCCGCGCAGAGTGGGCCAAGGCGGGACAGGGCGGGGGAGCGAGCCCCGGGCCGGCGCACGGCTCGCGCGCCCGGATTCGGACCCTCCGCGCACCCGCATCTTGACGGCGTCATCTGCCACCGGTACCCAGTCCATAAGGGACGGCACACACCGGAGGTGACGTGCATGGCGGCGTCCGCAGCAAGGCAGCACGAGACCAGAGCGCTTCTACGCGCCCATCTGAAGGCCGCGTCCGGCTACCGGCACCTCACAAGGCACTGCCCCATCTGTCATCGCCTCCAGCGGCTCGCCATGGAGCCGTCCGGACCCGAGGACAGAGGCCTCGCCGACGAGTGACCTCGGCAGCGACCCCAGCGGTGATCTCGGCAGTGACTCCGGCGGTGACTCCAGCTCGGGTTGCGCGTCAGTTTTTCCGTGGCAGGCTCGAATTTGGCAAGAGGCGTGCACTGTGACGGGAGTCACCGAACTAGTTTCCAGAACCTGGGAACTTACCCCCTCCCTACAACCAACCAATTTAATATGTGCAATTGCACCCCCTTCCGGACCCCTCCAGGGCGGTCGGCGCCCTCCCCCCAGACGGCCACAGCCGCCCCCATCCCGGGACAGAACCCACACGCCTCCCCTGCGCGACCTGCACGCGAAACACACGTGCCGCACACCCGCCGGACACGCGGAAGGCAAGGGCGCGCAAGGCTCAAGGAGGCGCGGGAGGGGCGCAGAAGAGGCGCGGAAGAGGTGCCGGCACGGCCTCAGGGCATGACCGTGAGGCCCCTGGGACCCAGAAGGGCCGGGGTGTGAACCAGGGCATAAAAAGATCGCGCTGGACCCGGCGGAGTCCAACGCGATCGACGACGAAGCCTGTTGGGGCAGACCGTGTCATGTGGAGCTATAGACGGGCTGAGCCGGGATGGGGGCCCCGGAAACGCCCGATAATGGGGTGTGTCAGGCCTCGCTGCGCTGCTGCGGAATACCCGCAAGCAGTGCGCGGACCTCTGCCTCGCGGTACCGACGATGTCCACCGAGCGTGCGGATGGACGTGAGCTTGCCCGCCTTGGCCCAGCGGGTCACCGTCTTCGGGTCCACGCGGAACATCGTGGCAACCTCAGCCGGGGTCAGCAGCGGCTCGGCATCAGGGGTGCGAGCGGTCATGAGCGGCCTCCTCGGGAGAACCGAACCTTCTCGGTTCTTTCCTCTAAATTCTGCACCTTGACCCGCGTTGCCCGAAATGGCGGACGCGAGCCGAGTCGGTTATAGGACGAACGGCTTGTCCTCGGCACTACAACTACACCATCTGTCCAGCCACGTCGGCCAAACCGATGGAATTGCCCTCTCAGGTGTTCATCAGCGGCGGAAGCCGATGGACCATGCCATAGCGGACAGTCACGTCACAGTGACGATCAGTCACAGAGCGATCAGGAGCCACCAGACCCCCCATAGCGTGCAATGCAGAGTAATCCGCCCATAGTTAGGCGGAAGGAGCCCTCCCCGGACTCCTTGTCCTATTTTGACACGAGGGTGGGCGATAGACGCAAGGGCCCAGTAAGTGCCGTCCGTCACGCTTGAGGCATAGGCCCGGATCGGGACCTACGTCCTAGCCGACAGTCCTCAATGATCCAACATTGACGCCCGAAAGCGAACATCAGTGGCATAACAATGGTCAGTTGGCGAACTGACGATCTCTGACGGCCCGCCAGCGCTCCGTCAGCCGGCCGTACGCCTCGTCCGCGCCGTCGCCGTCCCCGGCCCGCAGCGCCGCGATCCCCTCGGCGAGATCGGCCGCCGACCGGTCCTCGGCGAGCTGCCGCTCGGACAGGGCGTGCACCAGCCCGCCGTAGTCCAGCTCGACCAGGGAGCGCGGATGGAACTCCTCCAGCCACTTCCCCACGTCCACCAGGCCCTCGGTCAGCTCGCCCTCGTCGATCGACTCCCGCAGCGCCCGCAGCGTCCGCGCGAGCCGCCGCCTCGCCTGCACCATGGGCGTGCGGTAGCGCAGCCGGGCGGCCCCCGTCTCCCCGGCCGCCTCGTAGTCCCGCTCCTCGTCGTCGAAGAGCGCGAACCAGCGCACCGGCACCTGCCAGACCGCCGTCCTGATCCAGGGCCGCGCGTCCGGGTTCCGCAGCCGCCACTGCTCGTAGTCCGCCGCCGCCTGCCCCCGCACCACCGGCGGGATCGCCGCGTCCAGCAGCGCCGGCGGCAGCCGCTCGGCCAGCTCCTCCAGCGCCAGCCAGCCGCGCAGCCGGGTCCGCCAGGGGCAGACGCACACCACCCCGTCCACCTCCGTCACAAAGGCGTCCGCGCTCTCGTGGACCGGCACCGGCACCGGCGGGGTGGGCAGCAGGTCGGCCAGCGACCGGTTCAGCTCGTCCTGGGCCGTCGGCGCCCCGTCCCGGCGCGCATAGCGGGCCCAGTGGGTCCGCTCGGGCTCGGGAAAGGCCGCCAGCGGTTCGTAGATCCGCAGGTAGGCCGCGTACGGGACGAGAACCGATGACAGCGCTGGCATGCCGCAAATCCTTCCACGGGCTTACTCCGGGAGGGGGTGATCCTCAGCACTGCGTCGGATCTACGCGCGCGTAGGACTTACCCTCTCCCCAACTGGGCCATCCCCACCCACAGGAAGGCCCTCCTTCCGCCGCTTCGTACTTGGGAGTCACCACCGTGACCGATGTGACCGGCGCGTCCGTCGATGTACTGCAGACCCTGTTCCGATCGGACCAGGGCGGCCATGAGCAAGTCGTGCTGTGCCAGGACCGCGCCTCCGGGCTCAAAGCCGTCATCGCCCTCCACTCGACCGCCCTGGGCCCGGCCCTGGGCGGCACCCGCTTCTACCCGTACGCCTCCGAGGAAGCGGCCGTCGCCGACGCGCTGAACCTCTCCCGGGGCATGTCGTACAAGAACGCCATGGCCGGCCTTGACCACGGCGGCGGCAAGGCCGTGATCATCGGCGATCCCGAGACGATCAAGACCGAAGAGCTGCTGCTGGCCTACGGCCGCTTCGTGGACTCCCTCGGCGGCCGCTATGTGACCGCCTGCGACGTCGGCACCTACGTCGCCGACATGGACGTCGTGGCCCGCGAGACCCGCTGGGCGACCGGCCGCTCCCCCGAGAACGGCGGCGCGGGCGACTCCTCCGTGCTGACCGCCTTCGGCGTCTTCCAGGGCATGCGCGCATCCGCCCAGCACCTGTGGGGCGACCCGACCCTGCGCGGTCGCAAGGTCGGCGTCGCGGGCGTCGGCAAGGTGGGACACCACCTGGTCGAGCACCTGCTGACGGACGGCGCCGAGGTCGTGATCACGGACGTGCGGGCCGACTCCGTGCGCCGGATCCTCGACAAGCACCCGGGCCAGGTCGCCGCGGTCGCCGACACCGACGCGCTCATCCGCGTGGAGGGCCTGGACGTCTACGCCCCCTGCGCGCTCGGCGGCGCGCTCGACGACGACAGCGTCCCCGCGCTGACCGCCAAGGTCGTGTGCGGCGCGGCCAACAACCAGCTCGCCCACCCGGGCGTCGAGAAGGACATCGCGGACCGCGGGATCCTCTACGCCCCCGACTACGTGGTGAACGCCGGCGGCGTCATCCAGGTCGCCGACGAGCTGCACGGCTTCGACTTCGACCGGTGCAAGGCCAAGGCCGCGAAGATCTTCGACACCACGCTGGCAATATTCGCACGTGCGAAGGCGGACGGGATTCCGCCGGCCGCCGCGGCCGACCGGATCGCCGAGCAGCGGATGGCGGAGGCGCGCGGCCGCTGACCGGAAAACGGCGGTCGGCACCCCGTCGGGGAGACGTCCGCAGCCGCTGGGTCTCCCGGTGAGAGGCGCCGGGAGACCGGTGGAGCGCCGCCGGGAGAACAGCGGGCGACCCGGGGTGAACGACGGGCGAGCGCCGTGAGTCCGCCGGGGTGCGCGCCGGGGAACGCCGCAGGGCGCGGCCCGGGAGGCCGCCGGGGGACCCTCTGGGAGAGAAGACTCACCCCGGTCGGCGGGTCGACTGCCAAGAAGAGGTTAAAATCGCAGTTGACCAGCGAGGACGGGGCTCCTTGCGGGTTCTGCGAAGTGGCGCGTCATGCGGGCGGCGTACCGTATGGCCGCGGAAGCAGGTACCGTTGAAGCCCTACGGACCGGTCTCTCTGCGGAGAGCCCGTTCTGAATCATGAACGCGTGTCAAGACTCTGGGGCCGTCGAGCCCCGTCACCGAGGGGGTCGAGCCATGGGGCGCGGCCGGGCCAAGGCCAAGCAGACGAAGGTCGCCCGCCAGCTGAAGTACAACAGCGGCGGGACAGACCTGTCGCGTCTGGCCAATGAGCTGGGCGCATCACCTTCGAGTCAACCGCCGAACGGCGAGCCGTTCGAGGACGACGAAGAGGAAGATGACCCGTACGCACAGTACGCGGATCTGTACAACGACGACGATGACGAGGACGAAGAGTCCGGTCCGTCGTCGCAGCGCCGCGGCGCTTGACGTACGCACACCTCACCACGTCTCAACGCAGACCCACGTGACCCGGTCCGAGGCCGAAGCCCGGACCGGGTTTCGCGCTGCCCGCGCGGAACCCGGCCGGGTCCCGCGGTCTCACTTCGCGTAGTCGCCGATCAGCTCCGCGCCCGTGGCGTGGTCGCCGCGCTCGGTGATCTCGCCCGCGACCCAGGCGTCGACCCCGCGGTCGGCGAGGGTGGCCAGCGCCGCGTCCACCGACTCGCCGGGCACGACGGCGATCATGCCGACGCCCATGTTCAGGGTCTTCTCCAGCTCCAGCCGCTCGACTTGGCCGGCCTTGCCGACGAGGTCGAACACCGCGCCCGGGGTCCAGGTCGAACGGTCGACCACCGCGTGCAGACTGTCCGGAACGACCCGGGCCAGGTTGTTGGCGAGGCCGCCGCCGGTGATGTGGCTGAAAGCGTGCACCTCGGTGGTCCGGGTGAGCGCCAGGCAGTCCAGCGAGTAGATCTTGGTGGGCTCGAGCAGCTCTTCGCCGAGCGTGCGGCCGAAGTCCTCGACCTGCTGGTCGAGGGACATCTTCGCGCGGTCGAACAGGACATGACGGACCAGCGAGTACCCGTTGGAGTGAAGGCCCGAGGAGGCCATCGCGATGACCGCGTCACCCGTACGGATACGATCCGCGCCCAGCAGACGGTCCGCCTCCACCACGCCCGTGCCGGCGCCGGCGACGTCGAAGTCGTCCTCGCCCAGCAGGCCGGGGTGCTCGGCGGTCTCGCCGCCGACCAGCGCGCAGCCGGCCAGGACGCAGCCCTCGGCGATGCCCTTGACGATCGCGGCGACCCGCTCGGGGTGGACCTTGCCGACGCAGATGTAGTCGGTCATGAACAGCGGCTCGGCGCCGCAGACGACGAGGTCGTCGACGACCATGCCCACGAGGTCGTGGCCGATCGAGTCGTACACGCCCATCTTGCGGGCGAGGTCGACCTTCGTGCCGACGCCGTCGGTGGCGGAGGCGAGCAGCGGACGCTCGTAGCGCTTGAGAGCGGAGGCGTCGAAGAGGCCGGCGAAGCCGCCCAGGCCGCCGAGGCCGGCGACCTCGGGGCGCTGCGTCTTCTTCACCCACTCCTTCATGAGCTCGACCGCGCGGTCTCCCGCCTCGATGTCGACGCCCGCGGCTGCGTAGCTGGCGCCGGCGCCCGCGTGCGGAGCACGCTCAGAAGATTCAGCAGACATGCTGGAGAACTTTCGTGTCGTACTGCAGGGGGGTTACGGACGCCGGAGCGCGTCGGCGGCGTCGGAGCCGCCCGCCAGCTCGGTCTCCAGAAGCTGCTTGCCGAGCAGCTCGGGGTCGGGAAGGTCCATCGGGTACTCGCCGTCGAAGCAGGCACGGCAGAGGTTCGGCTTGTCGATGGTCGTGGCCTCGATCATGCCGTCGATGGAGATGTACGAGAGGGAGTCCGCGCCCAGCGAGGAGCCGATCTCCTCGATCGTCATGCCGTTGGCGATCAGCTCCGCGCGGGTGGCGAAGTCGATGCCGAAGAAGCACGGCCACTTCACCGGCGGGGACGAGATCCGGATGTGGACCTCGGCGGCGCCGGCCTCGCGGAGCATCTTGACCAGGGCGCGCTGGGTGTTGCCGCGGACGATCGAGTCGTCGACCACGACCAGGCGCTTGCCCCGGATGACTTCCTTGAGCGGGTTCAGCTTGAGGCGGATGCCGAGCTGGCGGATCGTCTGGGACGGCTGGATGAAGGTGCGGCCGACATAGGCGTTCTTCACCAGGCCGGAGCCGTAGGGGATGCCGCTGGCCTCGGCGTAGCCGATCGCGGCGGGGGTGCCGGACTCCGGCGTCGCTATCACCAGGTCGGCCTCGACGGGCGCTTCCTTGGCGAGCCTGCGGCCCATCTCCACACGGGAGAGATAGACGTTCCGGCCGGCGATGTCGGTGTCGGGGCGCGCCAGGTAGACGTACTCGAAGACACAGCCCTTGGGCTTCGCTTCCGCGAATCGAGAGGTGCGGATGCCGTTCTCGTCGATGGCGATGAGCTCGCCCGGCTCGATCTCGCGTACGTAGCTGGCGCCGCAGATGTCGAGGGCGGCGGACTCGCTCGCGACGACCCAGCCGCGGTCGAGGCGGCCGAGGACGAGCGGGCGGATGCCCTGGGGGTCACGGGCCGCGTAGAGCGTGTGCTCGTCCATGAAGACGAGGGAGAAGGCGCCCTGCACGTCCGGGAGGACCTTGGCGGCGGCTTCCTCGACGGTCAGCGGCTTGCCGTCGTCGTCGGTCTGACCGGCGAGGAGGGCGGTGACCAGGTCGGTGTCGTTGGTCGCGGCGACCTGGGTGGCGCGGCCGTTCTCCTTGGGGAGGGCGGCGACCATCTCGGCCAGCTCGGCGGTGTTGACCAGGTTTCCGTTGTGGCCGAGCGCGATCGAGCCGTGGGCGGTCGCCCGGAAGGTCGGCTGCGCGTTCTCCCATACGGAGGCGCCCGTGGTCGAGTAGCGGGCGTGACCGACCGCGATATGACCTGAGAGGGAGCCCAGAGAGGTCTCGTCGAAGACCTGGGAGACCAGGCCCATGTCCTTGAAGACGAGGATCTGAGAGCCGTTGCTCACCGCGATTCCCGCGGATTCCTGGCCTCGATGTTGGAGGGCGTAGAGCCCGAAGTAAGTGAGCTTCGCGACCTCTTCACCCGGAGCCCAGACACCGAAGACGCCGCAAGCGTCCTGGGGGCCTTTCTCACCGGGGAGCAGGTCGTGGTTGAGTCGTCCGTCACCACGTGGCACGGCACCGAGTGTAGGCGAGATCGACCACTGGTCCGAATTGGGGATGCGAAGCGCTGGTGGGAGGGGGTATGCACGGCACGCCGGGCGTGTCGTGAAGGGGCGGCCCGAGGGGCAGTTGGGACGCGGGGGCGGTGTCCACGGGTCTGTCCACGATCCGGGACGAGGGTGGGGACAGGTAGGCGGTCGGGGGGGCGGTCAGGGGGCCTGGGGCCCTGGGTCTGTGCGACCTGTTGGTGACGGGGGGACGCGGGTGGGCGGGCACCGGGCTCGGCACGGCGATGTACCCGCACCCGGGGCGGGCACCGGGCTCGGCACGGCGATGTACCCGCACCCGGGGCGGGCACCGGGCTCAGCGCGGCCGGGGCTGGCTCTGCGGGCTGGCCAAGGATCGGCGAGCCCGGCGCGCCCACGAGGCAGCATGCGGACACCCGCGCCCCCGGCCAAGGCTCGGCGGACCAGGTGCCAAGGAGGCCAGGCTCAGCATGCCGACACCCGCGCACACCCGGCGGGGCCCGGCTCAGCCCTGTGCCCGCACGGGCACCAGGCTCAGCATGGCCGGGGCCAGCCCTGCGGGCTGGCCAAAGCTCGGCGGGCCAGGCGCGGCCGCAAGCAGGCCGGGCTCAGCATGCCGACACCCGCGCTCGGGCGGGGCATCCGCTCAACATGGCGACACCCGCGCACCCAAGCGGGAGCCGGGCTCAGCGCGGCCGGGCCGGCTCTTCGGGCAGGGCCAGGCCCAGTACGCCGACACCCGCGCGCCCCGGGAGGGCCCCAGGCTCAGCGTGACCGGGGCCAGCCCTGCGGGCTGGCCAAGGCTCGGCGAGCCCGGCGCGCCCACGAGGGGACCGGGCTCAGCATGGCGGCACCCCGCCCAGGCGGGGTGCCCGCACAGAACGGCGACACACCCGCCCCCGGCAGGGCACCAGCTCAGCCCGGTGCACGGGCGGGGCCTAGCCCGCACGGCCGGGGCCAGCCCTGCGGGCTGGCCAAGCGCGGCAGCAAGGGGGCCGGGGTCAACATGCGGGTGCCCCGCCAAGGCGGGGCACCCCACAGCACAGCGACCCACCCACCCCGGGCGGGAGCCGGGGGCGGCCTTTCAGGGTGGCCGAGGCTCGGCCGGCCAAGGCCGGGCTCAGCATGGCGGTGCCCCGCCCGGGCGGGGCACTGGCTCAGTGCGCCGACACACCCCCCGTCCCCGGGCGGGGCACCCGCACAGCACGGCCGGGGGCAGCGCCTCGGGCCGGCCGAGGCTCAGTGGCCCGGGCCCGGCCGCCAAGGGGCTACTTCGGGGCCGTCGCCGCCAGGCCCTTGCCGTTCTCCGCGGTGAGCGACAGGCCGCGGTGGTTCACCTCGTACGTCACCTTCCCCGCCAGCACCTTGAGCACCTCGCGCTCCAGGTCCATCTGCGGGTCCGGGCACACCATCCGGGTGGCGGCGATGCGGCCGAAGGCGATGGTGGAGCCGGAGATCTTCGCGGTGCTGGTGAAGCGGTTGCAGCCGAGGCTGCCGCGGACCGTGCCGTCCTTGCCGAACGTCAGGTGCGCCTTCTTCTCCGTGCCGGCGGGCAGCGAGGTCGCCGTCTCGCCGGACAGCAGGGAGTTCACCTCCCACTTGGCCCCCACCAGCGGCGACGGGCGCTCCTCGGTCAGGGTGATCGCGTCGCCCTTCTCCGTCGTCAGGGTGAGTCTGCCGTCGGCGAGCTTCGCCTTCAGCTTGCCGGCGAAGGCCTTCCGCAGCGCGTCCTCGAACCCTTGGATCTTCTTCTCGCAGGCCATCTCGGTCGACTCGGCCGGCTTCACCGTGACCGTGTCGCCGTCGACCTCTACGTCCGCGCCGAAGTGGTTGCAGCCGTAGTTGCCCTGGGCGCGGCCCTTCGTCGTGAGTTCGACATGCGCGCCGCCGGGAGCCGCGGACTTCTTGCCGTCGACGCTCACGCTGTCGACGGACCAGTGGACGCCGGTCAGGGGCAGGTCGGCAGTGCCCGACCCGCCGCCGTCGCCGCCGGAACCCGCCCCGGACCCCGACTCCGCGCCGCAGGCGGCGAGAGCGAGGACGGCCAGGGCGGTGGCAGGGATGCTCAGCTGGTTACGCATACCGATGGGACGGGACACCTGAGGCTCCGGTTCCCCTCTTCTCCCACGCCCCGCCGCCGCCGCGTCGGCGCGGCCCAGCGGAAACCCGTCAGCCGAGCAGCGGCAGCAGCGCCGACAGGTCCGCGCGCTCCCCGCTCGCGCTGACCCTGGCCGCGGCCAGCTCCCCGGCCCACTCCTTGCGCCCGGTGGCCAGGCGTATCCAGGTCAGCGGGTCGGTCTCGACGACGTTGGGCGGGGTCCCGCGCGTGTGCCGGGGGCCCTCGACGCACTGGACCACGGCGAACGGCGGCACCCGTACCTCCACCGACCCTCCCGGCGCCTTCGTCGCGAGCGCGTCGGCGAGCAGCCGGGTGCAGGCGGCGAGCGCCTGCCGGTCGTACGGGACGGCCAGCCCGGCCGCCGCGTTCAGATCGTCGGTGTGGACGATCAGCTCGACCGTGCGGGTGACCAGATAGTCGCCGAGGCGCATCGCGCCGACGCGGGTGGCGACCAGCCGGTCGTCCACGGCCGTGGGCAGCAGCTCGGCGAGCCGGGCGGCCGTGCGGGCGTACAGCTCGGCGGGCTCCGCGCTCGCCGCCAGCTCCTTGGTGTCGTCGGAGATGCCCTCGGCGCGCGCGGCCGTGGCGAACGGCCAGTCCAGCAGGGCGACTTCCTGGCTCGCCGGCTCGGGCAGCTCGATCGCCCGGCTGACCGCGCCCACGGCCAACGCCATATGCCCGGCCAGCTCGCGCACGGTCCAGTCCCCGAGCCGGGTCGGCAGGGCCAGCTGCTCGGGCGTCAGCGCGACCGCCGCCTGCCGCACCTGCTCGAACTGGGCGAGCACGGCGGCGCGGATCTTGGCGGAGTCGTAGCTGCGGGTGCGCTTCTTGGCCGGGGGCATGCGAACGACAGTAGAGGGTGGGTCTGACAACGGCCCCATGGCCGCGGCTCTCGACGTTTCCGGCACTCGACGGCCGCGACACTCGACGACCCGGCACTCGACCGCGCGTCAGTCCCGGTCGGCCTTCACCGACTTGGGGAACGTCACGTCCGTGCAGCCGCGGCGCTCGGCCACGTCGTCGACGTACGCCCGGAACAGCCCGGCCAGCCGCTCGTCGACGGCCTTGTCGTACCCCGGCACGACGCTCATGGTGTGCACGGCCGGCACGCCCCGGCAGACGGACGAGGCCCACCAGACGCCGGTCCCGGGAGCGTCTCCCGCCGTGCCGGGCGCGAGGCGCCGCGGCTTGACGCTGGGCATGTACCTGTTCTGCGCGTAGACGGCGTCCGCGTGGTCCCCGAACCAGGAGCCCATCGCGATCCACCACAGGTCGTCGTCGGAGCGGGGCCTGTCGTTCGCCGACTCGCCCGCTTCCCACCGCGCGGACGGGCTCAGGGCCAGCAGACAGCGCTCGCTCCAGGCGTGGGCCGCCGTCGGCGAGGCGAGGGCGCGGTCGGGGAGGCGTCCGCGGGCCGATGTGCGCAGCAGCCCGGCGTACCAGGCGCAGGCGCCGTCCGCCCGGGCGGCGGGGCTCAGACGGCGGCTCGGCCTGGCCAGCGCGGCGTCCGGCGCGTCCGCCACCTCGGCCGCGCAGCCCAGCCGGTCCGCGGCCTTGCGGGCCGCGTCGACGGCGATGTCGGCGAGCCGCGCCCGTTCGGCGTCGCTCACCTCGCCCTCGCCCGCGCCCTCGTACACGGCCCTCGCCCGTACCGCCAGCGAGGTCGGGCGGGCCGTGGACCCGCCGCACACGGCGTTGACGGTGACGCTGTCGTGGTCGTACCAGCCGAGGCTGCCGTCCCCCAGGGGCTGGTCGAGCGGGCGGAGGGCGCGGCTCGTCCGGTCCGAAGGCCGGTCGCGGTCGATGGGGCCGCCGAAGGGGCGCTCGTCGAGGCCGCCGACGACATGGGCGTGCTTCTCGCCCGGCCGCGGTGTGAAGGTCAGCGCGAAGTGCTCGTACGACGTGCCGGGGCGGCCGACCTTGTAGATCGCGCACGATCCGGGCGTCCCCGGGAGCAGCTGGAAGCTGTCGTCGTCCGACGAGCCCGCCTTGGCCCGGTCGATCCCGCCCGCCAGGTCCATGACCGCCGCGCCGTCGACCACGCCTCCGCACGCCTGCGTGATCGCCTTCTCGCCGGCCGCGCGGTCGCGGTTCTCCGTGTACTCCGCCCAGAGTGCCCAGCAGGCCGCGCCGATTCCGGCGACGGCCAGCGCGCACAGCAGCCGGTTGACGGCGTTGCGGCGCCGGCTGCCGCGGTCGGGGACGAGTCGGACGGGCGGTCGGGGAGGGCGGCATGCGAGCCCGGGTCGTCCGGCGAGCGCCGTATGTGCGAGTTGCTCATGGACTTCCCGACTCCCCCGACTCCGCCGCCCTGCGCCGACGGACGAACGTAGCAGCCGGACCAGGGGGAGACGGGAAGATCAGGCGGCTCAGACGGGGAGGACGGGCGCCGTGACGGTGAACGCCTCGCCGTTCGGGGGGACGCCGACGCCCCTCCAGCGGAACGGGATGCCGCGCGCCGAGTCCAGGTCGGGCCCGTTCATCAGCTGGAAGTGGAGGTGCGGCTCGGTGGAGTTGCCGGAGTTGCCGCAGCTGCCGAGCTGCTGTCCCGCCCGCACCCGGTCGCCCGCGCGGACGGCGAGGGAGCCCCGCTGGACGTGCGCGTACGCCGCGTACACGCCGTCTCCGAGGTCGAGGATCACATGGTTGCCGAAGATCTTGGAGACGCCGAGGGTGTCTCGTACGAACGCCTCGACGGTCATCAAGTAGATCAGCGCCAGAAGGGAGTTGCGGCTGAGGTGGTCGCGCTGGCCGTCGCTCGCGTGGACGACGGTGGCGTCGGCGACGGCGTAGAGGGGACGGCCGAAGGCCGGGAAGTCGCGGTTGCGGCGGACGACGGGCCACAGCCACCGGAAGCCGGGACGGACCTCTTCCTCGGCGCCGGCTTCCTTCGCGAATTCCTTCGCGTCGCCCTTGGCGTCGCCCTTGGTGTCGCCTTTCCCCTCCTCTATAGCGGCCCCCAGCGCCGCCGCCGTCCCGTCGCCCCTGGCGTCGCCGTCCTTCGCGTCCGTCACTT
Source organism: Streptomyces sp. NPDC051907 (assembly GCF_040681075.1). Classification (NCBI taxonomy): domain Bacteria; kingdom Bacillati; phylum Actinomycetota; class Actinomycetes; order Kitasatosporales; family Streptomycetaceae; genus Streptomyces; species Streptomyces sp. NPDC051907. The sequence continues at coordinate 56,579 of NZ_JBFAYB010000036.1, forward strand.
CCCTGGCGTCCTTGGCCTCGTCTTCGGCGGCGCCCGCCACGATGTCGATCGCGTACGCCTGCCCATAGGCGTGCGTCCCATGGCTCGGCACCTTGTCCGCGGGGCTGTTCAACGCCGTCCAGCGCCCGGCCACCGGCGGATCCACCTCCACCGCCGCGGGCCGCTCCGCCGCCATCTCGACGCGGTTCGTCCGCGTCAGGCCGATGACCAGGACGACCGCTATCACCACCGGGGTCCATATGAAGCCCCAGGCGAAGGGCAGCCCCACGGTGGAGTGGACGACGATCAGCCCGACGAAGACGAGCATGCAGCAGCGGTAGAGGATCATGGTCAGTTTGCGGACGGACATTCTCGTTCCCCCAGAACAAGTAGTGCGCGTGCAGGGATCGCGTATTTCGTGATCAGGACGGACGGGCCGCGGTGAGCACCACCAGCAGCGGCACCACGCGCGTCCCCGGCACCTCGTAGCGGCCCCGGCTCGGCGTGTGGAGCCAGCCGGCGGCGGTCAGCTGGCGCAGGTGGTGGTAGATCTGGCCGGTCGTGCCGAGCCCTTCGAGCTCGGTCAGCTCGGCGGCGGTGCGCCGGCCGCCGAGGATCTCCTTCAGGAGCCGCAGCCGTACGCCGTGGCCGAGCGCCGCCAGGGCGTCGGCGGCATCCGACCAGTCGCCGCCCAGCAGGCCGTCGGCGAGGGTGCCGTACTGCCATTCGTACCGCTCGCCGGTCGGCAGACGTACGGCGCCGGTGAAGAGCACCCCGCCGTCCGGCGCCCCGGCCTCGGCGAGCTGCGCCTTCAGGCCCTCGAGGGCCCAGAAGTCGCCCGCGCCGACCACGGGCGCCGTCGTGCTGTCCGCGCTCTCCAGCGCGGCCATGCGCCGTTCGAGCTCGGCGACGCGTTCCTCCAGCTCCATGGGACCAGTTTTACGTAACTACGTAATTTTAAGCAAGTGGATTCAGCGAAGCGCATCCATCCGGCCGGGCGGACACGACAGAGCCCCCGCCCGGACCGGTCAGGTCCGAGCGGGGGCTCGTCAGGGGTCAAGCGTCAGGCCTCAGGCCTGGGGAGCAGTACGTCAGACCAGCAGGCCCGGGATGGTCGCCTCGTGCGCCGTCCGCAGCTCGCTCAGCTCGATGCTGAACTCGCCCTGGACCTCGACCGCGTCCCCGTCCACCACGCCGATGCGCGTCACGGGCAGACCCCGCGCGCCGCACATGTCGTTGAAGCGGAGCTCCTCGCTGCGCGGGACGGACACGACCGCACGGCCCGCCGACTCGCTGAGCAGGAAGGTGAAGGCGTCCAGACCGTCCGGGACGATCAGGCGCGCGCCCTTGCCGCCGCGCAGGCACGACTCGACGACCGCCTGGATCAGACCGCCGTCCGACAGGTCGTGCGCCGCGTCGACCATGCCGTCGCGGGAGGCGGAGATCAGGATCTCGCCGAGCAGCTTCTCCCGGTCCAGGTCCACGGCCGGCGGCAGCCCGCCGAGGTGGTCGTGCACGACCTGGGACCAGGCCGAGCCGCCGAACTCCTCCTTGGTGTCCCCGAGGAGGTAGAGCAGCTGGCCCTCCTCGGCGAACGCGATCGGCGTACGGCGGTTGACGTCGTCGATCACGCCGAGGACCGCCACGACGGGCGTCGGGTGGATCGCCGTGTCGCCGGTCTGGTTGTAGAGGGAGACGTTGCCGCCGGTCACCGGGGTGCCCAGCTGAAGACAGCCGTCCGCCAGACCACGGGTGGCCTCGGCGAACTGCCACATGACGTCCGGGTCCTCGGGCGAGCCGAAGTTCAGGCAGTCGGAGATCGCCAGCGGCTTGGCGCCGGAGGCGGCGACGTTGCGGTACGCCTCCGCCAGCGCGAGCTGCGCGCCGGTGTACGGGTCGAGCTTGGCGTACCGGCCGTTGCCGTCGGTCGCCATGGCCACGCCCAGGTTCGACTCCGCGTCGATCCGGACCATGCCCGCGTCCTCGGGCTGGGCGAGCACCGTGTTGCCCTGCACGAAGCGGTCGTACTGGTCGGTGATCCACGCCTTGGACGCCTGGTTCGGCGAGGCCACCAGCTTCAGGACCTGCTCGCGCAGCTCCTGGGCGGAGGCCGGCCGGGGCAGCTTGTTCGCGTCGTCGGCCTGGAGGGCGTCCTGCCACGAGGGGCGGGCGTAGGGACGGTGGTACGTCGGGCCCTCATGGGCCACCGAACGCGGCGGCACGTCCACGATCTGCTCGCCGTGCCAGAAGATCTCCAGCCGCTCGCCGTCGGTCACCTCGCCGATGACGGTGGCGATGACGTCCCACTTCTCGCAGATCTCCATGAACCGGTCGACCTTGTCCGGCTCGACGATCGCGCACATGCGTTCCTGCGACTCGCTCATGAGGATCTCCTCGGGCGAGAGCGTCGCGTCGCGCAGCGGCACGGTGTCGAGCTCGACGCGCATGCCGCCCGAGCCGGCGCTGGCCAGCTCGGAGGTGGCGCAGGAAAGGCCCGCGCCGCCGAGGTCCTGGATGCCCGCGACGAGCTTCTCCTTGAAGATCTCAAGGGTGCACTCGATCAGGAGCTTCTCCTGGAACGGGTCGCCGACCTGGACGGCGGGCCGCTTGGCCGGGCCGGTCGAGTCGAAGGTCTCGGACGCGAGGACCGAGACGCCGCCGATGCCGTCGCCGCCGGTGCGGGCGCCGTACAGGATGACCTTGTTGCCGGGGCCCGACGCCTTCGCGAGGTGGATGTCCTCGTGCTTCATCACGCCGATGCAGCCGGCGTTGACGAGCGGGTTGCCCTGGTAGCACTCGTCGAAGACGACCTCGCCGCCGATGTTGGGCAGGCCCAGGCAGTTGCCGTAGCCGCCGATGCCCGCGACGACGCCGGGGAGCACGCGCTTGGTGTCGGGGTGGTCGGCCGCGCCGAAGCGCAGCGGGTCGACGACCGCGACCGGGCGGGCGCCCATGGCGAGGATGTCGCGGACGATGCCGCCGACGCCGGTGGCCGCGCCCTGGTAGGGCTCGATGTACGAGGGGTGGTTGTGCGACTCGACCTTGAAGGTGACGGCGTAGCCCTGGCCGACGTCGACGACGCCCGCGTTCTCGCCGATGCCGACGAGCATCGCGTCGTTCTCGGGGGCCTTCTCGCCGAACTGCTTCAGGTGGACCTTGCTGGACTTGTACGAGCAGTGCTCGGACCACATGACGGAGTACATGGCGAGCTCGGCGCCGGTGGGCCGGCGCTCCAGGATCTCCCGGATGCGCGCGTACTCGTCCTGCTTGAGGCCGAGCTCCTTCCAGGGCTGCTCCGAGTCCGGGGTCTCAGTGGCGTGCTTGACGGTGTCGAGGGTCACGCTCGGTCGCTCCTTTGCGCGATGTTGTTCTGAAGTCGCGGGCTGGGGCGCGCGGTCGCTCCCTCGGCTGCTCCGGCGTCGAGGCTCATCAGGCGTTGACCAGCTTCTTGAGGATCGAGGTGAAGAAACCGAGGCCGTCGGTGCGGCCCGTGCCGATCAGCGGCTCGACGGCGTGCTCGGGGTGCGGCATCAGGCCGACGACGTTGCCGGCGGCGTTGGTGATGCCGGCGATGTCGCGCAGCGAGCCGTTCGGGTTGCCGTCCAGGTAGCGGAAGGCGACCCGGCCCTCGGCCTCGAGCTCGTCCAGGACGCTCTCGGCGGCGGTGTACCGGCCGTCGATGTTCTTCAGCGGTACGGAGATCTCCTGGCCCGCCTCGTAGTCGGAGGTCCAGGCGGTCTCCGCGTTCTCCACTCGCAGCTTCTGGTCGCGGCAGATGAAGTGGAGGTGGTTGTTGCGGAGCATCGCGCCGGGCAGCAGGTGCGACTCGGTCAGCACCTGGAAGCCGTTGCAGATGCCCAGGACGGGCAGCCCGGCCTTCGCCTGGTCGATGATCGTCTCCATCACGGGCGAGAACCGCGCGATGGCGCCGGCGCGCAGATAGTCGCCGTAGGAGAAGCCTCCGGCGAGGACGACCGCGTCGACCTGCTTGAGGTCCTTGTCGCGGTGCCAGAGCGACACGGGCTCCGCGCCGGCGAGGCGGACGGCGCGCAGGCTGTCCTTGTCGTCGAGCGTGCCGGGGAAGGTGACGACTCCGATGCGAGAGGTCACGACTCCACCTTTACGACGAAGTCCTCGATGACGGTGTTGGCGAGGAACGTTTCAGCCATCTCGTGGATGCGGGCGAGGGCGGCCTCGTCGACCGGCCCGTCCACCTCCAGCTCGAAACGCTTTCCCTGACGGACGTCCGCGATGCCCTCGAATCCCAGGCGGGGCAGTGCGCGGTGCACCGCCTGTCCCTGCGGGTCGAGGATCTCGGGCTTGAGCATGACGTCGACTACGACGCGTGCCACGGGCACTCCCGGTGGTGTGTTGCGAGGGCGGTTCCCTCAGCGTACCCGCCCGAAAAATCTACGCGGGTAGATATCAAGGGAACGCCCAGGGAAAATTCAGGGAAAAATCCACAGCCCTATGAAGGCGGACACGCGCAGACAATTGGCTGGGCTTCACAATGCGCCGTCCGCCGCTGTACAAAGGAATACAGAGGAAAGCAGCATTGCCCCTCGACGGCCGGAAAGCCGGTATCCCCGCATGTCAGAACCGGTGATACCGCAGGAAAGGACCGATATCCGTGGCTCAGCGAGTAGTGGTTGTGCTCTCCGACGACATCGACGGCGGAGAAGCGGCGGAAACGGTCGCGTTCGCCCTGGACGGGAAGTCGTACGAGATCGACCTCAATCCCGCCAATGCAAAGAAACTGCGCAAGGCCCTGGCCCCGTACGTGGCGGCCGGCCGAAAGCAGACCAGGGCGGGCAAGCGCGACAAGCCCCGCACCGCCTACCGGCACACCGCCGTCGACGCCGCGCCGGCGGCCGTACGAGCCTGGGCGCTCTCCCACAAAATGGACGTTCCGGCCCGCGGCCGGATCCCCAAGCGCGTCTACGAGGCCTTCCGCGAGGCGAGTTGAGGGGCGCGCTCCGTATCGAGTTGCACTGCACCCCCCGTGATCGGCTAGAGTCTGGAGCACGCCGAGGGGCGAGGCCGCAGGGCCCAGCCTCACGCAGCGTGCGGGTGTAGTTCAGTAGTAGAACATCCCCCTTCCAGGGGGAAGGCGCAGTGTGCAATTCCTGTCACCCGCTCTGCATCGCTTTACCGACCACGCAAGTAGATCAGGTACAGTGGTGGACGCACCGCCCAGTGAGAGCTGAGCGGCAGCAATGCGGACGTGGCTCAGTTGGTAGAGCATCACCTTGCCAAGGTGAGGGTCGCGAGTTCGAATCTCGTCGTCCGCTCAGATCGAAGGCCCTGGTCGAATCGACCGGGGCCTTCGTCGTATGTCCGGGTATCCCGCCGGCCCCTGTATCGACCCAAGGCACTCGTATCGACCCATGACAATTGTCATGAGCGCCGATGACAACGCGCACTGATCTTGGTCGCGGACCGCCGGAAGTCTGGGGACATGACTTCGGACATGACTTCCGCCGAGTACGCGGACCGCTCCGCGATCGAGCACCCCATCGAGGCCGAGGAGCTGCGGCGGACCTACGCCGGAGGCTTCGAGGCGGTGGCCGGGATCTCCTTCTCCGTGCCGCGCGGGGAGATCTTCGCCCTGCTCGGGACCAACGGCGCGGGCAAGACCTCCACCGTCGAGCTGCTGGAGGGGCTGGCCGCGCCGAGCGGCGGAGCCGTGCGGGTGCTCGGCCGTGATCCGTACCGCGAACGAGCCGCCGTACGCCCCCGGATCGGCGTGATGCTCCAGGAGGGCGGCTTCCCCTCCGAGCTGACCGTCGAGGAGACCGCCCGGATGTGGGCGGGCTGCACCAGCCGCGCCCGGCCCGTCGGCGAAGCCCTCGGCCTGGTGGGACTCGCGCCGCGCGCCGGCGTGCGGGTCAAACAGCTCTCCGGCGGCGAGCGGCGGCGGCTCGACCTCGCGCTCGCCCTGCTCGGCCGGCCCGAGGTGCTCTTCCTCGACGAGCCGACCACCGGCCTCGACGCCGAGGGCAGGCGCGACACCTGGGACCTCGTACGAGCGCTGCGGGACGACGGCGCCACCGTGCTGCTGACCACGCACTACCTCGAGGAGGCCGAGTCCCTCGCCGACCGGCTCGCGATCATGCACGGCGGGCGGATCGTCGCGGCGGGCACCCCGGCCGAGGTGAAGGCGGCGCGGCCCGCGCGCATCCGCTTCACACTCCCCGCCGGGATCGCCGCGGCGCGTCTGCCGCTCACCCTGGAGGCCGCCGCCCACGGGCGGCGGATCGAGATCCGCACCCGTCGGCTGCAGGACGCATTGGGCGAACTGCTGGCGTGGGCACGGGAATTGAACGTGACCCTGGAAGGACTCGACGCCCGGTCGGCCTCGTTGGAAGAGGCCTTTCTCGACATCGCGCAGCAGGGGAACGAGACGGAAATGGCGGGCAGCCGATGAATACGACGGCACGACGGCTGAACGCCCTCGGGCGCGCCGAGTTGACACTTCTCATACGGAATCGATCCGCGCTCTTCGCGGCCGTGTTCGTACCGCTGGCCCTCATCGGCGCGATCAAGTCCACGGTCGATCAATTCGACGGCGGCCGGACAGGCATGGGCGTCGCCGACGCGGCGATCACCGGCGGCATCGGAATGGCGCTGCTGATCGTCGTGTACGCCAACCTCACCGCCGCCTACACCGCCCGGCGCGAGGAGTTGGTGCTGAAGCGGCTGCGCACCGGCGAGGCGTCCGATCTGGAGATCCTCGGCGGGACGGCGCTGCCCGCGGCCGTGCTGGCGCTGGCGCAGTGCGCGCTGATCACGGCGGCCGGGGCGGCGCTGCTCGACGTCGAGGGGCCCGCGCGGCCCGAACTGCTCGTCGTGGGCGTGCTGTGCGGGATCGTCCTGCTCGCCGCGGCGGCCGCCGTGACCACCGTCGTCACCCGGACCGCGGAGAGCTCGCAGATCACCACGATGCCGCTGCTCATGGTCTCCGCGCTGGGCTCGGGGGTCATGGTTCCGCTGGACGTGCTGCCGGACAAGGCGGCGCTGCTGTGCGAACTGCTGCCGCTGACCGGGGTGATGGAGCTGGTGCGCGCCGGGTGGCTCGGCGAGAGCGGGAGCGGCGACCTGCTGGGGGGCGCGCTCAACGCACTGGCCTGGACGGTCATCGCGGTGTTTGCTGTGCAGCGGTGGTTCCGCTGGGAGCCCCGGCGCTAGAGGAGACAGCTGTGTGGGTGCGGGTACGGGCGTGGCGGAGCAGCAGCGCCCTCGCCAGAGTGGATCTCTGCACCCGCGGCACGATGTACACCCTGATCTGGATCGCGACGGCGACTCAGATCGCGCTGTCGGTGACGCGTCCGGTCCGCCACTCGTCCGCCTCCGCCACGCTGATCGCCGGGACGGCGCTGATCGCCGCGGCGCAGGGGGTGTGCGGCACGGCGCTGTCGTCCCGCGGCTTCGACGAGTATCTGGGCCGCGGGCGGACCGACGGGCGGCTGGTCGCCGCCGGCGCGGTGCTGATGACGGCGAACCTGGGGGCGCTGCTCGCGCTCATGGCGGCCGCGGGGGTACGGGAGTTCCCGGAGCCGGGCCTGGCGCTGGGGGCCGCGGCGATGCCGTTCACGGCGGCGTACTGCCTGATCGCCCGACCCTGGGTCTGGACGGCGCAGCACGCGCTCCTCGCGGCGGGGGTCGGCGGCGCGGTGGCACTCCTCGACGGGGGCGCCGCCCTGGCGATCTCCTGCGTCGTGTCGGTCGTCTTCGGCAGCGGGGCGATGTCCGTCGGCTGCCGGGTCTCCGCCTGGACCCTGGCGGTGATGTGGGAGCTGCGCGAGGCCCGCGATGTGCAGACCCGGCTGGCGGTCGCGGAGGAACGGCTGCGGTTCGGGCGGGACATGCACGACGTCCTCGGGCGGAACCTGGCCGTGATCGCGCTGAAGAGCGAGCTCGCGGTGCAGCTCGCGCGGCGCGGCCGGCTGGAGGCCGCCGACCAGATGGTCGAGGTGCAGCGGATCGCCCGGGAGTCGCAGCAGGAGGTGCGCGCGGTCGTCCGCGGCTACCGCGAGGCCGATCTGCGGGCCGAGCTGCTGGGCGCGCAGAGCGTGTTGGAGGCGGCGGGCATCGACTGCCGGATGGACACGCACGCCGCCGGCGAGCTGCCCGACGACGTCCAGTCGGCGCTCGGCTGGGTGGTCCGGGAGGCCACGACGAACGTGCTGCGGCACGGGGACGCCCGTCGGGTCACGATCTCCCTCGCGGCGCTGGGCGGCCGGGTGGCCCTCGTCGTGGAGAACGACGGGGCGCCCGATCCCCCGTCGGCGATGTGCGGTCTCGGCGCCTTCGGCCTGGGCAGCGCGGAGGCGGCCGAGACCGGCGCCGCGAAGGACTCCGGGGGCTCCGGCGCCTCGGGCTCGCTCGGCGACGGCGCCTGGCCGCCCGGCTCCGGGCTGTACGGGCTGCGGGAGCGGCTCGCCGCCCTGAACGGCACGCTGGGCGCGGGCCGCACGGGGAAGGGCCTGTTCCGGCTGACCGCGAAGATCCCGCTTCCCAGGGAGGGACGATGACCGGACCCGTACGCGTGCTCCTCGCCGACGACGAGCATCTGATCCGCGGCGCGCTCGCGGCCCTGCTCGCCCTGGAGGACGATCTCGTGGTGGTCGCCGAGGCGGCCTCGGGCACGGAGGCGCTCGCCATGGCGCGGGCCCACCGGCCCGACGTGGCGGTGCTCGATCTTCAGATGCCGGGCCCCGACGGTGTGAGCGTGGCCACATCTCTACGAGCGGAACTGCCCGACTGCCGGACGATGATCGTGACCAGTCACGGGCTCCCCGGGCACCTGAAGCGGGCCCTTGTGGCGGGTGTGCGGGGCTTTGTCCCCAAGACGGTCAGCGCGCAGCGGCTCGCCGAGATCATCCGTACCGTGCACGCCGGGAACCGTTATGTGGACCCGGAGTTGGCCGCCGACGCGATCTCCGCGGGGGACTCGCCGCTGACCGCGCGCGAGGCCGAAGTGCTGGGTCTGGCGGCCGACGGGGCGCCGATCGCGGAGATCGCGGAGCGGGCCTCGCTGTCGCAGGGGACGGTGCGCAACTACCTCTCCTCGGCCGCCGCCAAGCTGGGCGCGGAGAATCGGCACACGGCAGTGCGTCTCGCCCGCCGTCGAGGTTGGGTATAGTGGTCTCCGCGCCACGGCGCATGCGGACGTAGCTCAGTTGGTAGAGCGCAACCTTGCCAAGGTTGAGGTCGCCAGTTCGAACCTGGTCGTCCGCTCAGAGAGAGAAGGCCCCGGTCATCGCGACCGGGGCCTTCTTCGTGTCCGCCCGCTGCCTGCTGCCCGCTTCCGGGGCGCCGGCGGACGGTCTGACGACTGTCCGCCGGCTCGCGTGCGGCTGCTACTTCCAGCGCGTGCCGGTCAGCAGCTCGTACGCCTCCAGATACTTGGCGCGGGTCGCGTCCACGATCTCCTGCGGGAGCGGGGGCGGCGGCTGCTCGCTCTTGCGGTCCCAGCCGGAGGCGGACGAGGTCAGCCAGTCGCGGACGTACTGCTTGTCGTACGAGGGCTGTGCGCGGCCCGGCTCCCAGGACGCGGCCGGCCAGAAGCGCGAGGAGTCCGGCGTCAGCACCTCGTCGGCGATGATCAGCCGGTCGTCGGCGTCGTAGCCGAACTCGAACTTCGTGTCGGCCAGGACGATGCCCCGCTCGCGGGCCATGTCACGGGCCCTGCCGTACACCGCGAGGGTCGTCTGGCGCAGCTGGGCGGCGGTCTCCGCGCCGACCTGGCGGGCAACCTCCTCGTAGCTGACGTTCTCGTCGTGGTCGCCGACGGCCGCCTTGGTCGCGGGCGTGAAGATCGGGCCGGGCAGCTCGGAGCCGTCGCTGAGGCCCTCGGGAAGCCCGAGCCCGCAGACGGTGCGGGACTGCTGGTACTCCACCAGGCCCGAGCCGGTGAGGTAGCCGCGGGCCACGCACTCGACGGGGACCATCCGCAGCGACCTGCAGACGAGCGTGCGGCCGGCCCAGTCGGCGGGCGCGCCGTCGGGGAGGTCGGTGCTCAGGACGTGGTTGGGGACGAGGTCCGCGAGGCGCTCGAACCACCAGAGCGAGAGCTGGGTCAGCACCCGGCCCTTGTCGGGGATCTCGGTGGGCAGCACCCAGTCGTAGGCGGAGATGCGGTCGCTGGCGACCATCACGAGGTCGCCCGCCTCGTTCTGGTACAGGTCGCGCACCTTGCCGGTGTGCAGATGCACCAGGCCCGGCACCTGCAGCGGCTCGGGCTTTTCAACGAATCCGGACACGGTTCCTCCCCGTGGGTTTGTCTAATCGCGTCGATTCTCCCGTATGGGGCGACGATCAGCGCGTACGGGGTCGGTCGCGTCAGCCGGGAGCGCCTCCGCGGGCGGGTCGCGGGTCTGTTCGCGGGCGCGTCGCGGGTCCGTTCGCCGCTGCCCGAAGGCGCCTGGCGGGCGGGCCGTTCGGGGTCAGTCGCGTTTGCAGATGCGGTCGAGGAGGTTGGCCGTGGCGCGCTGGACGCGGGCGTCCACATGGCCGGGGCGGTCCAGCGCGGGCGACCAGGCGAAGGTGCCGGAGGCGAAGACGAGCGCGCCGGAGGGGGCCCGGTAGACGGACGTCTCCTGGTGGCGGGTCGTGCCCTCGCTGTCCTGGTACGGCGAGTGGGCGAGCAGGATGCGGCCCTCGTGCTCGGGCAGCGCGGTGCGCGGGAAGTAGCGGTCGGCCTCCCCGGCGACCAAGCCCGGGATCTCGTCGCCGTCGCCCGCGCCGGCCGCCTCCCAGAGCCAGTGGTCCGCGTTCCGCACGACCATGGGGTGCGGCTCGGGGACCCGGCCCGCGTACTGGATGCCCAGCAGCTGCTGCTCGGCCCGGTCGACCTCGCGCCACAGGGCGGGCTTGCCGGGGCCGCGGCGCTTGCGGCAGGTCAGCAGGCGGTCGGGGACTCCGGAGGCGGAGGGGCCGAGCTCGACCTGCCAGTACATGGTGTTGGCGGAGAGGAAGACGAGCGAGGTGCCCTGGTCGCGGGCGAGCTCGACGGTGCGGCGCATGGGGGCCGACCAGTACTCGTCGTGGCCGGGGAAGACCAGGCCGCGGTAGCGGGTGGGGTCGACGCGGCCGGCGTGGAGGTCGCGGGCGTCGGCGTAGGCGAGGTCGTAGCCGTACCGCTCGGCCCAGCGGATGAAGTCGTAGGCGTGGCCGACGTGCAGCGGCAGTCCCGCGCCGGCGTACGGGCGGTCGTAGGAGACCGTGGTCGCCGCCTCCTCCTCGCCGAGCAGCCGGCCGTCCTCGCCCCACGCGTGGTAGAGGCTCGCGCCGGTCCGGCCGTCCTCCGGATAGAGGTTGTACGCCTGCCAGGTGATGTCCGGCAGAAGTAGCAGCAGGTCGGCGGGGTGGTCGTCGCGGACCGTGAAGGGGATGTGGGAGCGGTAGCCGTCGAGGGTGGTGAGGACGGCGACGTACGCGCCGATCGACCAGTACGAGGGGATCTGCAGCCGCCAGGAGAGCCACCAGTGGTGGCAGGAGACGGTGCGGTCCGCGGTGAGCGGGGGCGGCTGGACGATGCCGGAGAGCCGGGGACTGGTGGTGATCTTGGCGGCGCCGTCTCCGGCGTAGTGGCCGATGCGGTAGACGTCGACCGAGAACTGCTGGGGCGGGTCCACCGTGATGTGGAAGTCGATCGCCTCGCCGGGGGCGGCCGCGCCGGGCGAAGCGAAGCCCTTGATCTGGCGGCGTACGTCGTCGGCCGTGCGGGGTCCGCCGGCGCCGCCGGTGGCCAGGGTCGGATCGGCGTACCAGGGGACGACCTGGCCGGTGTCGCCGAAGTACTGCTCGCCGCCGCGCAGCCAGGGGAGCGGTCCCTGCCCGAAGGGGTCGCTGACCGCGTGGGCGAGCGCGCCCGATTCCCACCGCCGGATCTGCTCCGCCCCCATTGCCGCGCCCTCCCTCGGTGTCCTGGGACATCTGTGGTGCGCCGATTGTTCAGCGCCGGTCTCCAGCACATCACATAACGCATGCACTCCGTCACCGTTCGTCGCGAATTGGCGGGAACGGAGCTTTACGTTCCGGCTGCGGCGGGGCGGGCGCGGGGCGCTCAGACCAGGCGGACTGGTTTCTCCGGGCGGATGTTCAACGAGGTCAGCCAGGCGCGCAGCGGATCGGCGTCGCCGTCCTCCACCAGGCTCAGGACCGGGCCGCCCAGATCGGCGCGGCGCTCGCCGTCGATCAGCAGGGCGGGGCCGTCGAGCCAGTCGAGGCCGGGGGCCGCGCCCGCGGTGTCGACGGCGGCGCAGCAGACCATCGCGGTCACATGGTCGGCGAGCAGCTCACGGCCGCTGCGGGGCGGCTGGAGGGGGAAGAGCGGCAGCGGGTCCGTGCCCCACAGGGCCAGGGAGTCGCCCTGGCCGTCGGCCGCGGCGGACGGGGGCTGCGCTCCGGGCTGGGCCTGCGCGCCGGCCGCGGTGGAGGCGCTCTCGCGGGCGGCCTCCTCGCGGGCGACCTCGGCGCCGATCCGGGCGGCGAGGGCGTCGCTGGCGGGGTTCGCGGCGCTTGCGGTGTTCGCGGGGTTCGCGAGGTTCGCGGCGCCGGGTGCCTCGGGCGCCTTGGGGGCCTCCGGCGCGTCCCGCGGGCCCGTCGTCCCCTCTGTTCCGGGCGTCCCCGGCGTCTTCGTCTGCGCGGGCGGCGCGGGCGGGGCGGACAGATGCTCCATCACCCGGGCGAGCGTCGGGCCCGCGGGCCCGGTCGAGCGGGGAACGCCCATGCCGTCGAGGACCCGGTGGAGCCTCGCCGCCTCCGTACGCCACTTACGGTCGACGACCTCTTCCGGATACTGCTCCCAGTCCACCGGGGACCAGTCGGGGCCCGCCTCGGCCGGACCGCCGTGGAAGAGCCGGGCGGCCAGCAGGGACGCGGCCTCGTCGACCGCGCCCGGCTCCTCCAGCAGATCGCAGGCGGGCCGCTCGCCCAGCCGGGAGGCGAAGCCCTCGGCGAGCCGGTCGCGGCGGGAGAGCTCGGTCAGCGCGGAGACCACGCCCACGTCCAGACGGGAGGGCCAGCGGCCCATGCGCCAGGCGGGCAGGGCGACCCGGGTCAGCAGCCGGTCCCAGCCCGCGTAGGCGAGGCCGACCTGCTCCTGGGCGACGATCCGCAGACCGTAGTCCACAGCCTGTGCACGCTCGGAGGCCGCGGCGGCCACCCCCCGCTCCATCTCGGCGGCGTGCTCCCGGCAGCTGCGCAGCATCAGCCGGGCGACGCTGCCGACGAAGCCGAGTCCCACCGCGCGTATCGCGCCCTGGCCGGGGCGGGCCGCGTCGGCGACCGCCGCGTCCAGGCCCCGCACGAAGCGGCGCGCCGCGGCTATGTCGGGGTGGGCGGAGGGGCCGGTGCCGGCGACGACGGGCGCAAGCACCGCCCGCAGCTCGGCGACCCGCATCCACCACAGGAACGGCGAGCCGATCACCAGCACAGGAGCCTCGGCGGTCCGCCGCCTGGACCCGGTGCGTATCGCATGGGCCGGGTGGGTGCGGTCCTCGAGCCAGCTGTCGCAGTCCGGGGTGAGCGCCAGCGCGGACGGCGCCGGCACCTCGAGACGGTCGGCGAGATCGCGCACCAGCCGGTACAGATCGGGGGCCGCCTTCTCGGAGAGCTCCACGGTCGGGCTGAGCGCGGGACTGGCCCGGACGATCACGGCGGCGACGGCCGCGGCGACCAGCAGCACCAGGATCGCGCAGCAGGTCACGGCCCAGCGCGCCGCGTCCCATCCGCCGCCGGTCATACGCCCCATGACCCCGCCGGCCAGCAGCACGACGGCGACGGCCGCGGGCAGCAGCGCCACGGCCAGCGCCCTGCTGCGGACGCGCAGCACGGCCAGAGCCCGGGCACGCGCTCCTCGCGCGCCCATCGACTCGCCGAAACCGAAACCGGAACCGGACACGGCCGGACCTCACCCCCTCTGCCCTGCGACGGTGTTGCTCACTCCCCCACTGTGGCACCCGTCACTGACATCGCAATGCCGGTGGGCCAAGTGCCGGAACGCCTCCGCCGCACCCTAGTTGGGGGTTCGGCGGGCGTCATCCAGATGGGTTAGCCGTCACCCGATGGAATGGCTTTGGGTAAAGGTGCTGACTTTCGGCGTCAGCCTTGCGCGGTCTTGCCTCGGCGCCCCGCGAGTGCCCCGGAGGCGCCGCCGGTCAGCCCTGCGCCGCCTTGCGCGCGATGTCCGTACGGTGCTGCGAGCCGTCCAGCCGGATCCTGGCCACCGCCCGGTAGGCGCGCTCGCGTGCCTGCGCCAGGTCCGCGCCCGTCGCCGTCACCGACAGCACCCGGCCGCCGGCGCTCACGACGGCCTCGCCGTCCCGCTTCGTGCCGGCGTGCAGGACGTACGCGTCGGGGGCGTCCTCGGCCGCGACCTCGTCCAGTCCCTCGATCGGGTCGCCGGTGCGCGGGGTGTCCGGGTAGTTGTGCGAGGCGACGACCACGGTGACGGCCGCCTCGTCCCGCCAGCGCAGCGGCGGCTGGACGTCGAGGGTTCCCTTGGCGGCGTTGAGCAGCACGCCCGCGAGCGGGGTCCGGAGCCGGGCGAGGACGACCTGGGTCTCCGGGTCGCCGAAGCGGGCGTTGAACTCGATGACCCGTACGCCGCGCGAGGTGATCGCCAGGCCCGCGTACAGCAGCCCGGCGAAGGGCGTGCCGCGGCGGCGCAGCTCGTCGACGGTGGGCTGCAGGACGGTCGCCATGACCTCGTCGACCAGCTTGGGGTCCGCCCACGGGAGCGGGGAGTACGCGCCCATGCCGCCGGTGTTCGGGCCCTCGTCGTCGTCGAGCGCGCGCTTGAAGTCCTGCGCCGGGGTGAGGGGGAGCACGGTCGTGCCGTCGGTGATGGCGAAGAGGGAGACCTCGGGGCCGTCCAGGAACTCCTCGATCACCACGCGTCCGCAGGCCAGCGCGTGCTGGCGGGCGACCTCGAGGTCGGGGGTGACGACGACGCCCTTGCCGGCGGCGAGGCCGTCGTCCTTGACGACGTACGGAGCGCCGAAGGCGTCGAGGGCCTCGTCGATCTCCTCGGCGGTGGTGCAGACATAGCTGCGGGCCGTGGGCACTGCGGCCGCGGCCATCACGTCCTTGGCGAAGGCCTTGGAGCCCTCCAGCTCGGCCGCCTCGCGGGAGGGGCCGAAGCAGGCGATGCCGGCGGCGCGCACGGCGTCGGCGACGCCCGCGACGAGCGGGGCCTCCGGGCCGACGACGACCAGCTCGGCCGCCAGCTCGGTGGCGAGGCGCGCCACGGCCGCGCCGTCCAGCGCGTCCACGGCGTGCAGCTCGGCGACCTCGCCGATGCCGGCGTTGCCGGGCGCGCAGTGCAGCGCGGTGACCTCGGGGTCGAGGGAGAGAGAGCGGCACAGGGCGTGTTCGCGGGCGCCGCCGCCGATGACAAGGACCTTCACGGCAGCCAGCCTAGCCGCCGGGACGGACGACCTTGTACGGGCGTCCGAAGGGTGGCCCCCTACTCGTTCGTGTATTCCTCCACGACCGTGGCGCCGAGCTCGCGGACGATCAGGTCGTGTCCGGAGAGCGCGGAGTCGACCAGGTCGGGGTCGTCCTCCTCCGGCACGTCGTCCTCGATGCGGACCGGGGGCGGGCTGTGCACGGGGGCGGGGCGCGGGGGCTGGGAGGCGGGGGCCTGCGAGCGGGAGGCGTCGGGGGCGGGCGGGGGCGTGGGGGCGGCCGGGGCGGGCGCGGGAGCCTGCGGGGCGGGCGCGGGCTGGGACGGCCGTCCGCCGAAGCCGCCGCCATAGCCGCCGCCGGCCGGGGGCTGCGCGCCGCCGGGCCCGCCCGGAGCGCCCGGACCGCTGGGGCTGCCGCCGACGCCGCCGGAGGGGTCGACGATCGCCTCGACCTTCCACTGCACGTTGAACTGCTCGGACAGCGCCTGCTTGAGCACTTCCTCGCTGCCGCTGCTCGCGAAGTTGTCCCGGGCGCCGGCGTTGATGAAGCCGAGCTGGAGGGTGGTGCCGTCGAACCCGGCCACCTGGGCGTTCTGACTGAGCAGGATCCAGGTGAAGCGGCGGCGGTTCTTCACGGCCTCCAGGATCTCCGGCCACATGTTCCGCACCTGGACCGCGCCCTGCACCATTCCGGCGCTGGGGGCGGGGGCGGCCTGGGGCTGGCTCTGGGCGGGGGCCGGGGTCTGGGCCGGGGCCTGCTGGGGGGCGGGCGCGGCGCCGGCGCCGGGGGCGGAG
>NZ_JBFAYB010000037.1:0-72668 GCF_040681075.1 Streptomyces sp. NPDC051907
CGCGCCCTGCGGATGCACCTCGATCTTTGCCCAGCCGGTGATCGCCCGCCCCTGCTTGACCAGACGGCAGCAGCCGGGCCGAGCGCCTCCATCCCCGCGTGCGCGGGGATGGTCCCAGGGTCTCCATGTCGTCCTCGTCCTCGTCCTCGTCCTCCTGCTCCCCGCGCACGCGGGGATGGTCCCCCCGCCATCATGGCGTCCGCCGCCCGTCACCTCATCTCCCCGCGCACGCGGGGATAGTCCCATCGCGCCGGTTGAGCCGTTCTGTGAGTACGTCTGCTCGACAGGCGGTGACTGAGGTGCGCTGCAAGCACCAGGCTTGGGGTGCCCAGTTGAGGACCGGAGGCAGGCCTGTCCGATCCCGGCTCCGTGAGGTTCACGTGAGCGGAGCCCTACGATGAGACTTCGGGTTCCCTCGCCGACGGTAAGGGCTCTATGGACGGTATGCCGGACTCGGCGAAACCCTGCGGGAATCGCATGTCCCCGCACTGGAGCTGCAGGTCACGCAGTCTGCTTCCCGCACCTGCGGGGATGGTCCCGCGCCCCTGGTCGGGGACACGCTGCGCGAGCTGCTGCTTCCCGCGCCTGCGGGGATGGTCCCGCCTGGCGCTCGATGGGCGCGTTCGAGGTCAACTGCTCCCCGCGCACGCGGGGGATGATCCCGACGACAGCTCGGCGACGCAGTCCGCGTACTCCTGCTCCCCACGCACGCGGGGATGGCCCCTCGGCAACCCGGTAGGAGTACGGCGGGTTGAACTGCTCCCCGCGCACGCGGGGATGGTCCCGCCGAGTTGTTGTTGGTGTCGACCGGGACCCACTGCTCCCCGCGCACGCGGGGATGGTCCCCACGCGTTGGCCGGGCGGAACGTGTCACAGAACTGCTCCCCGCGCACGCGGGGATGGTCCCCGCTTGTCCAGGACGAACGGGTCGACGACCGGCTGCTCCCCGCACACGCGGGGATGGTCCCGAGCCCAAGGCAGCCCGCGCCCGAGAGCGCAACTGCTGCCCACGAGTACAGACAGCACTTCGTCGGTAGGCACGAAGCCGCCGATGCCGAGACGGAGTTCACGGGTGCTGGCTACCGCTCCCTGGTCGTGGTCTGGGCGTGTTCGACCAGGACGGCCTGGTTCCGATGGGGCCCTGCCGATATCGCCTGGCGGGCTGGTGTTCGATCGGGCAGGGTGCCTGGTGATGAGCGATGAACACGAGATGACGTACGTCCGCCCCGACTCTGTCGAGGGTCTGCTGCAACGGGGGCGTGGCCTCGGGGCGGTACGAGCGCTCCAGGACCCGCAGGGAACTGCGGTGTTCGTGTATGACGGCATCCGTCGTGACTGGCGTTGGCACGGGGCCGATGATCGGTCTCTGTACCTGGCGCGGCTGGTCCGGGACCTGGAGCTGTCCCCCACGCCGGTCGTGGAGCAGCTGGCGTCGGACGAGGAGTCCTGCCTGCGGGCCTGCGAGGTGCTGGAGCTGCTGGCGCTCGCCGGATCGGAGGAGGCCCGGGAGGGGCTTCGGTCCTATGTCCGGGAGGGCGAGCACTGGGTCCGCGTCCTGGAGTCGGTGTCAGCGTGCTGGCCGCCGGAGTGGTGGGAGGACCTCGGTGACGTCGCACGCGCTCGGATCGGCGCAGAAGCGGAGCTGCCGTGGTTTTCCGAGCCGTGGACGCGGTTCGGGATCGCCGTGCAGAGCCGCCCGTTCGTTCCGCGGCCGTCACTGGCCGGGCTCGGCACCGGGGAGCTTCTCGCCCTGCTCGCCGACGACCGTACCGAAGGCGACGCGAAGGTCGACGCACTGCATGCCCTCAACGGCCGGGAGCCCGCTGAGGAACTGATCCCGCTGATCCCCTCATTGGGCGCGGACGGTCGCCGGCCCCTGCCCCTGCTCAGACGTGCTGTCGAGCGCCTCGGCGCCCTAGCTGTGCCGGCAGCTCGCGGATGGGCGCAGGACCCACGCCCCTGGCTTGCTCGGCTGGGATCGGACGTCCTGGCCGATCATCCCGGCCCCGACGCACTGCCAGGCCTCGTGGAAGAACTCGCCGAGCAGTGGGCGGCGCGGATCTGGTGCGGTCCCGACAGGACGGCCCGGCGCCTGGCCCGGTTCGGACCCGACGCCGCCGGGGCGGCGCCCTATCTGCAGCGCTACTGGCTGCGCACCCCTCACTCGTACGAGCGTGCCGCCTATCTGGAGGCACTCGCCGCCATCGACACGAACGGTCTGGACTACGCGCACACCGAGTCCCTCTGGGACTGCGAGGAGACGGCGCGACTGCTGGGCATCGCCTCGGCGCCCGCCAGCCCAGAAACCCTGCAACGGATCACGGCACTGCGCGACGACCCGATGGAGACACCCGAAGTGCGAGCCGCAGTCCGCACACGGCTGCTAGCCCCTACCGGCCCGCGACCGCTCTGAAATTCTGTTCGGGAGAGCAACCCCGGGCTGCAAGTCGCCTACCGTTCTCCGGCTCTGGCTCAGGTTTTGTGGCGGTGACGATCGGTCATTGCTCGACGTCGAACAGCGGGATGGACGGTGATGGCGGAGCAAGGACTGTGCGAAGGCGGTTGAGGTCGGCTCGCCACTGCTTCCAGTCTTCCGGATCGACCCAGTTCGACGCCGGCCCGGCCTCCTCGCTGATGACGCGAGCGAGGGCCTCGTCCGCAAGCGTCCGGAGATCGTCAGGGAAGGCGGGCATGGGCTCTTCAGGGCCATAGGGTGTGTTGACTGGGCCGCCGCCAGGGCATTGCGCCGCAATCAGCGCGGCGGCGGCCACCGCCTCTTCTCCTTCGGCGAGCCAGCCGGTGGCGTCGACGGTGCGCGTGAGCACGCCACGGATCAGTGCCTCGCGTTCTTCGGGTTTGGCGTCGTCGAGAGCGTTGGCGAAGTCCGCGGCGGTGTCGTTGTCGAAGGGGCCGGTGTCCCAGGTGCCCATTTGATCTCCTTGTGTAGTTGCGCCGGGATCTTCGCATCAGCCGCTGACATTGCGATCACTGCAAGGGTGTGGAGGCTGGGCAGGTCGTCCTGCCGGACAGCGTCGAGCCAGGCTGGCAGGTTTTGGCCCTGGCGCTGCGTGAGCATGACCGCGAAGGAGCGAACGTGTCGGGTGAGGGCGTCGAGCTCAGAGCAGTGGGTGCGGACGGTCTTGAGCTGGAGTTGACGAGATCCGGGAAAAGCTGGGGGACAACGCTCCTCAGATCAGCGCCTCCTCGCTCCATCCCCCAGCCACTGGAGCGGCTCACTGACGTCGCCGCTCCAGCCGGGCCGACTCCCCGGCAGATCGGCAACCCCGCCCAGGCCACCCTGCCCCCGGCCGTCGGGACCAACCGGAGACCGACAGGGCAGCAGCCCTCAACAGCCCAGCCAACGCCGAACGCAGTCCGGCCGGGCCCCGCCCACCTCGATGCAATTCCCGTCGAGTCCGTCGGCGACCGGTCCCGTCTCCACGGAGTCCGACCCGTCCCACAGGACGCCACGCTGCGGGCCGCTCTCAAGGACCGACGAGTCAGCGAAGCGGGGCCGCCCTACGGGCCGTCGGGATCGGCGTCCCCCTCTCGCGCAGCGGCCGCCGCCTCCAGCAGGGACCAGCCGTCGACCTCCGCCGCCCGCCGCTCCCCTGGCCGCCACCCGCGGGCCAGCGCCACGTCGAGCAGAGCCCGGACGGCGCCCGGCTCGTGCAGGTTCAGGCCCGCACCCCGGGTGAAACCCACATCCCCGGAGCCGAGAGGAGCCCCGCCCGGGACGTACCGGCCAGGCCCGCCGACGAACACGATGCGCAGCAGACCGCCCACGCCGGCCGCCCGCGGGAACAGAGTCAGGTCGCCTTCCCGAGGAGTGGCCGTGGGCGACCGCGCGTTGCTGGAACCAGCTGCCTGCCCTGGTCGCGCTCACAGGAGGCCGTTGATGACCGTGCGGTGAAGTTCCAACGCCCGTCCCGGGCCGCATTCTTCGGAAGGCCCCACTCCAGCCGAGCGCACTCAGTGTCCGGCAGATCACCCCGCCCTCTGTCACCTCAAACGATGAGTGTCCGGCATAGGTCGCACGACCCATCAGTGCCTGGGTCGCTTCTTGGGGGTGGAGTCCGCTGCTTGTCAATACCGCAACCACCAGGAAGTGTGAACCGGGCAGCGGCATGGTCCGGCGTCATGCGCGCTCGTAGCGTCGTGGGCGACAGCTCTCGTCCGATCCGAGGAGCACCATGCGCGTCCTATCCGGGGTCACCATCAGCCTGGGACTGGCCGGTTTACTCGCCGCGGCCGTACCTGCCACGGCCACATCACATCAACCCACTGACGGTGCCCCTGCCCACCAGCGCCTCGTCTGGGGGCCCTGCTCAAAGGCGCAGACCGAGCTGAACGCGGCGGGGGCGGAGTGCGCCAAGGTGCCCGTCCCCCTCGACCACTCCGACCCCGGCGGCCGTACGATCAAGATCGCGATATCGCGGATCAAGGCCACGTCCACGACCGGTAGGCGCGGCATTCTGCTGTCCAACCCCGGTGGTCCCGGCGGGACCGGTCTCGCCAATACCCTCGCGCTCCGCCCGGCGCTGAAGGATGTGGCGGACCGCTACGACCTGATCGGCTTCGACCCGAGATTCCTCGGCGAGAGCACTCCCATCCGTTGTGCCCCCGCCCGTCCCTCACCGCCACCCGGTCCGGTCACCTCCCCGCGCAAGGACTTCGAGGAGACCGTCCGGTCCGCGCGGGACACCGCTCGGCGCTGCCAGGAGTACGGAGACAACGCAGAACTGCTGCCGCACGCCTCGACCCGGAACGTGGCCCGCGACATGGACGCGATCCGGGCCGCACTGGGCGAATCCAGACTGTCCTACTACGGCGTCTCCTACGGAGCCGACCTGGGCGCCGTGTACACCCAGTTGTTCCCCCGCCGGGCCGACCGCGTGGTCATCGACTCCTCCACCGACCCTGCCGCCAGCCAGTACGAGCTGTTCCAGCGGGCCGGCGACCCGCTGGAGGCGGCGCTGGACGAGTGGGCCGGATGGGCCGCCCGGCACAACGACCGGTACCGGCTGGGCCCGACCCGTGGCCAGGTCCGGGCGACCGTTCAGAAGCTGCTCGATCACGCCGAGCACCGCCCGGTGGCGGTCAGCGGACAGCGGTTGAACGCCCCCGTGCTGCGGCTGTTGCTCCGGCAGCTCGTCCAGCACCAGGAGAACGACCCCGCCCTGGCCTCGGTGGTGCGCGATCTGGCCGACGCCGCCGCCGGGAAGCCGATCGAGCCCGGCCCGGAGCTCGCCGCCATGCTCCAGTTGCTCAACTCGCCGGACCTGCAGCACAGCATGTTGGGCGGTGCGCTGTTCATGTGCGGTGACGGGGGCTGGCCCGCTGGAGGCTGGCCGAAGAACCCGGAGACGTACTGGCACAACAGCGTTCGCAGCCGCGCCACGCAGCCGGTCTTCGGCCCGGTGGTCAACGAGATGATCGCGCCGTGCGCGTTCTGGAAGAACGAACCGCGCGAGCCGGGCACCTCCATCCACAACAACGTGCCCGTCCTGATGCTGCAGGCCCGTCGCGACAACAACGTCCCCTACGACGGCGCCCTGGCACTGCATCGCAGGCTCACCGGCTCGCGCCTGGTGACTGCGGACATCCGCTCGCACGGTGTCTACGGGCGGGGCATCGACGGCCATCAGCCCGTCCCCTGTGCCGACCAGGCCGTCAACGACTATCTGCGCGGCGGAACGCTGCCGGCCGACGACATCGCCTGCGCCCCCACGGGAGCCGCCCGATGAGCCCGAGGGGACCGGTCGTCAGTCGGCGCAGGGGTATGGCGGCTGCCGCGGCGGCCGTTCTGGCGGGCACCGGCTCCGGCACCGCCTCCGCGGCGCCACCCACCGCGCGGACACGGGGACACGACACCCTCTAGGCCGATGTGAGATCGATCCGGGCGACCGGGGCCACCGGAGTGCTGGCGGAGGTGTGCAGCGCGCAGGGGCGCACCCTCGCGCGGGCCGGCACAGCGGATCTGACGACCGGTCGCCCGGCTCCCTGGGACGCCTATTACCGCCTCGGCAGCGACACCAAACTTCACCGCCACCATCGCCCTGCAGTTGACCGACGAAGGCAGACTCGCACTGAACGACCCCGTCGAACGGTGGCTGCCAGGGGTGGTCAAAGGGAACGGAAACGACGGCAGCAAGATCACCATCGCCAATCTACTCCGCCAGACCAGCGGCCTGAACGACTACCTCACCGCAGCGGCCGGAGTCCTCCCACCCCGTCGACCACAGCGCCACGTGCTGGGCGACGGCCCGGGGCGACCAGGTCACCTCCGGATGCGGCGGCATGCTGGCTGCTGTGGCTACGATCGCCACGCGGACCTCGTGCCCGCAGATCTTCGGCCGCCCCGACCGTTCGGCGTCCCGCAAGCCGTCCGGGCCCAGTGCGGCGAACCGCCCGCGCCACTTGCGCACCGTGTCCACGCTGACCTCGAGCTCCTGGCGATCGCGCCATTGGCGAGTCCGTCCGCGGCCGCGCGGACGATCCCGGGCCCGCAGCACCGCCCGCACCTCGGACTTCGCCGAGGTCACCGTCCGCACCAGCCGCTCGCGGACCCGCGAATCGATCGCCACCGCTGCCCCTACCCGTCGCCCACCCTCCACGGCCGATGATCATGGCGGGTCGCCGCCGTACCCGGCAGTATGGGCCCTGTGCCGAAGAACCCTCCGGAATCGATGCAGCACCAGCTGCGCCAGCGCCTGAACCGCCACACCCGCGAGTGCTGGCCCCATGTGGACGCCATCACGGTCCGCTTCCGCACAGGATTCGCCAACGTGGCAGCCGAGTTGCCTAGCGAGAGGAGCCTGCCGCTGTGCCGACTGCGCATCACAGGCATGCTGCACACCTGGGGCTTCGCCCTCTATCGGGCCGGCAACTACAGCTACCGGGACAACATCCTGCCCGGCGGACTGCCGGCCGGATCCCCGGAGGAAGCCCTCGACTGCGCAGGCGGCCTCTACCTCAACGCTCTCGCGCCGGCCATCCGGGTGCCGGCAGGGCTCGTCGTACTCGTCGGCCCACCAGCCTCGGGTAAGACCAGCTTCGTTCGGGCACTGATCGCACGCCGGCAGATCGACGCGGAAGGCGTGGTGTCCAGCGACGAGATCCGCGCGGAGCTTTTCGGCACCTCACCCGCGGAAGCGGAATCCGACGCGGCGGACGCACGGATCTTCGAGGAACGAGACCGCAGGATCGTCGCCAGGCTCGCCACCGGACACAGCGCAGTCGCCGAGTCAACGAACGTCACGCCGCAGGCACGCGCCCGACTCATCGCCATCGCCAGGCGCTTCAACGCCCCGGTGACCATGCTGCGATTCAATCCGGACGTCACCGACCTAATCCAGCAGTACACCGAGCGAGGCCGCACCGACCTCACCGCCGCAGACGTCCGTGCCTACGCCGCCGCCATGACCCGCAACGCCGGTGCCGACCAGCTCCGCTCCGAAGGCGCAACCACCGTCCACGATGTCCCCGGACGTCGCCAAGCGACCACGCCCGACGAAGCCGCCGCGCACTTCTCCTTCGCCTGACACATCCAAGGTGTCCAGACCTGCCTTCGGACACCCCTCCACGAACTTCCGCAGAGCAGCACTACGTCGCCGACTTCGGAGCAGGAGCCATCCACCGACTCACGAGCCTGGCTACCCCCCATGAACAGGCAGTTCAGACCCCACCGCACTCCGCATGCCCTGTAGGGCGATCATGATCACCAGGCGCGGACAGTCACGCTGATCCGCGAGGTGGCCCAGATCCGGGGCCGGGCCCGTGGTTCCGGGCCGGATCGTCAGCGTGACACCCCGACGTGACAGCCGGATCGGGGCGCGGGACACCGGTGAGTGTGACGGAGTGACAGTCACCCTCGGTGATCACGGATGCGGTGCTACGACCGGGCGCGGGTGAGGAACCCAGCGAGCGCGCCGGCGGCTTCGGGCTCGGTGGTGGCGAGCCGGGCCGCGAACGCCAGCTGGTCGACGTCGGCGCCGGGGACCAGGCGGGCGAGTTCGGCGAGCAGCGCGGCGTGCGCGAGGACCGGCGGCGTGAGAAGGCCAGGCTGCTTCCTCGCGGGCGGCCGGGTCGCGGTAGTGCCCGAGGCGCGCGGCCAGGGCGTGCGCGAGCCATCCGTCGACGTCGGCCTGGACGTACCCGCCCGCGCGCCGGGTGAGTTCGTCCCGGACGGCTTCGTCCCCGGTACGGGGCTCGGTCTGCTCCAACGTGCCCAGCTCGCGCAGCGCCTGGAGCTCGTCGGCGCGAGCCGGGCGGCTTCGCGCAGCTCGGCTTCCCGGGCGGCGGCGGCCGCGGCGTTGGCGGCGAGCTCGGCCTGGACGACGTCGTCGGCGTCCGGGTCGTAGACGGCGCCAGCGCCAGGGACGTCGTCGGCAAGCAGCTGGTCGATCCGCTCCCACTCCGCGAGCTCCTCCCCGCCCGCGGACGTCGTCGGCCGGGTCCTCGTGCCGCGAGTTCCGCCGCGCGTCGAAGCGTGCGCCCTCGAGGGCCGCCGTGATGGCGCCGGTGTCCATGCCCTTCGCCCGGCGCCGTACGACACGGCGGCCGATCCGGGCAGGTCAACCGGCTCGCGGGGCGCGGCAACGCGTGGGGCGAGCGGACGGCGGGCGACGCGCCGGGGCGGCCAGGGCGTGGTCATCGTCGGCCTCGTATGCGTGGTGCGGATTTGGAGCGGGCCACCGCCAGGACGTTGTGCGACGGCCCGCCAAACATGTGAGCCGAAGCTCAGTAGTCGTCACCGGCAGAGTCGGATGACGTGGCGAACGAGACCGGATGAAGCAGCGTGGTTGTCGCCAACGAGGCACGCGGGTTGTCACGCATGTTCATTGAGCAGCCCTTCTGTCACCAGTACCGCGACCGGCTCCGTTCACGAGAAGCGCTGCCCGTCGGCTACGGCACCAGTGATCATTCCACTGTCAGTAGGAAGATCGCTGTGCCCAGGAAGAGGAAGAGCCCGACCAGGAGGGCCATGATGGCGAGCGCGCCGGCGACACGGGCAGTCAATACGCCCCAGAACTCCGCCCGCCGACCGTCGGGAGTGTCGGTGCGCCAGTCTGACGGGATGTCGACGCGTCCCTCCGCGATGGCCGGCGCGGCCCTGCGCACGTCTCCTGGGTGGAAGTAGTAGAAGGTCGGCTCCGCCCCCCACGTGCCCCGGCTCGCCCCGCCGAACCTGCGGACGCGGACATCCGCACGACGGGCGACACCCGGCAGCCAGTCCCTGCGCACGGGCCACAGCTTCGCGACCTCGTCACTGCTGAGCCAGGGCTCCTCCTCGTGGGCTGACTCCGGTGTTCCCGGATCCGGCGTGTGCGGCATGTCTCCCCCTCGATGCAGCAGGCCTCCAGTACACATCTGCTGCCCCGCATGCCGATAGAGCGCTGCGGCACGGCGCGATACGGGATTGGGCCTGCCCTTCGGGACCGTCAGGCATACGCGCGACGCCGACCCCCCGCCGGAAGGATGCGACCCTGCTGCCGGTCGGCGAAGAGGCCGACCGCGGTCTGTTCACCGGCCAAGGGTGTGGAGCAGAGATGCCACACGAGGCGTCATGGGCGCACGGCGCCCTTTGTCGACCTGCTGAGATGCGGGTGCCAAGGCTGTCAGCACTCCTCCGGAATCCTCCACCCGGAGCAGGGCGGCACGGGCATCGCCTCGGCCGGTGCTTCGTCGACGGCGGCGCGAGCGCGACACCCGGCGCATCGGCCGGACGGGCAACCGGGCGTTCGCCGGCCGAGGGCTCACCAGTAGGCGCGGTCGTCCCAGGGCCGGAAGTCCGCGAACTCGACAGGGTCGTCGTCCTCGTCCAGGGCGGGGAACCCATGTGTGACCAGCGTGCCGCGTTGCCAGTCGAGGAGGGTGTCGATCAGGCCGCTTTCGAGCGGCGGTCCCTGGTTCGCGTGGCGGGGCCAGACGATCAGCGGCCATGTGTCGGGATCCTCGCCCTCGGCCAGCCAGCCGAGGTAGTCGCCGTCGAGGGAGTTGGCGAAGGGGAGGAAGCCGCCGGGCTCGGGCCAGATGGCCAGCGGGTACCAGCCCGCGTTGCCGTCCTTGAGCTGCCGGTAGGCGTCCGCTGTGTCCTCGACGTGCGTGAGGAAACGACGCTCGCCGGTCCGGAGCGGGGTGTGGAATCGCAGCCACCCGCTCCAGATGCCGGCGCCGTACCCGTCCATCAGCCGCACGTACTCCCCGGGCAGCCGTGTCCCCAGCTCGGCGAACAGCCCTTCCCAGGAGCCGTTGCCGAGGTACGGCCGCTCGGGTGGCGGCGACAGCAGCCGCAGCCCGTCCAGCCCGGCGCCGGTCTCCAACGCGATTCGGCGCTCGGCCTCGGTGAGCCGAGGCGGGACCGGCGCGGGCGGGATCCACGCCTCGGCGTCGGGAAGGAAGGCGGTCCGCGCGATGGCGCCCGGCAGCGGGCCGAGCAGCGGGCCGGGAGGAGAAGGGAGCTCCCAGGTGTCACGGACGGTGTGCCGCAGGTAGTCGGTGAGCGTCAGGTCGTACCGGTGCCACCGGAGCAGGCCACTGCCCGGCACCGCCCCCGAGTGCTGCACCACCACGGTCCACTTGTCGGGGTCGACGGAGGCCGAGGTGTCCCAGAACAGTACGTCGCTGCCCCGCGTGCAGCCCCAGGCCAACAGGCCGCCGGGCTCTGGGTGGAGCACAGGCCGCTCGGCCTCGGGCAGCTCCCGCGCCTCGATCCGCGCCTCCCGGTGCGTCGCGCGCAGCCACTCGCCGTAGTCGAAGCGGTCCCGCTGTACGCATGGCACGTGGATCCACACGTACTCACCGAAGTCCAGCGGCCCGTACCGGTCGGCAAGCCGCTTGTAGTCAGTCGGCAGCCGCAGCCCGAGCCAGTCCTCGACGGCCGCCCAGTCGATGGCTACAGAGGAGGGCGGGCGCTCGGCGGAAGGGGTGGCAAACGTGGCTATGTCCGATGTCAATTGACGTCCTCTCAGCGTGCGCCATGTGCTCGGCGGATTCTTCCGTCTCCGCGGACCAGGCGGAAATCGGGTGGCGGCGGGTATGCCTGACGGTCGGACCGGCACGCAGGGAGGACGAGATCGCCCGCCGGGTGGCGAACTGAACGCGGATCGGAGTCGACCGAGGTGGCCCGAGGAAGCACCACAAGCGCTGCTCGACCTGACCTTGGCGACAGCAGGCTCGCCCACGTGGCAACCACCCGGCTTCGCGTAGGTGGGCGAGATCGGGGTGGTGACGGTGCTGATGCGGCCGGCGGCCGAGCTGCCAGAGCACGTGAATCCGAAGTACGCCGTCACCTCCACCATCATGCCGCGGGAGGTGGAAGCCTGCTCGCGTGCACGTGCCCTGACCTGTGGTTGCCACTCGGATTCGGTCGCCTCCACCAGCGTGGCCTGGAGCCGCTTCCGAGGCTTCTTCAGCTTCCCGGCGCGGCGGCACTCGATCGTGCGGGTCGAGGTCCCCACACGCTCCGCCAGGCTCCTCGCTGACTCCTTCGTCCGCGTGAGGAGGAATTTCACCTGTGCGTTTACGGACTTCGGCGGGGGCAGGGTGAAGACCTTCCGCTCTGCCCGTGCGAGGGCCCCAGGGACCTTGCCGCGGCGCGGGGCCGGCTGCTGCTGCTCGTGGTCGCTCGTACCTCCTGGGGATCACGGATCGCCTGTGGACAGAGGCGGCCGTCCGTGCAGGTGGCGGTGCTGCCGGCGCCCGTCCGTACGGTGGAGGGCATGACGACGTCCTCCGCCTGCTCATCCAGGACCAGATCGGTCAGCCACGCACCACCACCCGCATGCGCCGGGCGCTCGACGAAGCCTCCCCCTGCCTGCTGCCAGGCGAGTTCCCCCATCAGCCCCGCAGCCCCCACGGGGTGGACAACCTGCTCAGACAGCACGGCCTGCCGGTCCTCAGCGCCAGAGACACCGCCATGATCGAGGCCGTCACGCTCCCGCCCATCGTCGTCGCCGATCTCTTCGGCCTCGGCCCCGCCACAGCGGAGACATGGGCCAGATACGCCAACGACAGCTGGACCCACTGCCTCGCAGCCCGAACGTGAGGTACATCCTGACCCCATCAGGGTGGTGTGCCCGGGCCGCCGCGCACACCGCCCTTCCTCGCACTAGAACTGACGGAAGGGCTCGACATGCTCCCGATGGACCAGATCCGGGCGCTCCTGCTGGAGCACGACGACCCGCGCTGCCTGGAACGCCCCGCGGACTTCGACAAGGAGACCGCACTGAACTGCTACACCCGCTTGGTGAGCGCCCTTGAGGAACGCTTCGGGCCGTCCTGCTCAAGTGGCCTGGGCCAGGACGCCAGCTTCTGCGGTGTTGTCGACGTCCCAGCGGACGTGACGGGCCTCGGCCTGCCCATGAGCGTCGCGATGAGCAACTTCGGCCGCTACTTCGTCACTGCCTCCATGAGAGTCGGCGAGGGCGCCCCCAGAGGAGAGGCATGCCCGCCCGAGGAGCTCGTGACGTGGCTCGACGGTGTCTGTACGGCCATGGGGTGCACCTTCGTCCCGGCCGATCTGCTCCGTGAGCCGTACGACGGACCGTCGGTCCTGGAGGCGCACCGAGACGAGGAGCTGGTTGCGGCGCTCGTGGCCGCGGGCGAAGTGGCCGAAGACGAGGACGATGAGGAGGCGGGAAAGGCGGACTGGCACGACCGGTACTTCGAGTATATGTGAGACATCTGAGGCTCCATCAGTCACCGGCCGCCGGAATGCCGCACTCCTCAGACAACGCCCCTTCACCAGTACGGCGATATGGTGGAGCCTGCCGAGTACCGGGTCTGGGTCCGCGCCCCCGAGCGGCCCGTGGACGGCGTCTCCTACGAACGCCGTGCCCGCCGCAGTATCTGGAGGCCGCCCTCGCCCGTCCAGGCGCTGGGGCGCGGCGGCCATCCGGCTGGGTGCCGGCGAAGGCTGGCGCTCGGCCCCGGCCCCGGCCGCGGCGGCGTCGTGCACGCCGTCGACTGCGAAGAGGCGCCGGCCGGGGCGCCGGTGCTGCCGCCGGAGCGGACGCTGGACGCAGCCGAGCAGCCGGGCGTGCGGCTGTGCTCGCTGTGCGGCGCCGCTGCCGAGTCTCTGCGAGCCGCCCAAGCGCCGCCCGCTCCCTGGCAGACGAGACCTACCGCCGCATGATCGCCCGGCGGCTCAACAAGGGCGAGTCGCTGCACTCACGTAGTGCCGGGACCTGCACTACGCCCACCAGGCATCCGCGAGCGGTTCCTGGCCGGGCGGACCAACAGGCGTGGCGCCTGACCGTGCTGACTAACGCGGTCGTCACCTGGACTGGCGAGTACGACGGCCTCGCCGTCGGAGCGATGCGCGCCGAGGGCCGGGCCGTCGACGACGAACTGCTCGCGCATGTCTCCCCGGCGCACAGCGAGAACATCAACGACCACGGCACGATCAACGTCGAGGTGGACACCGAGCTCGCCAGGCTTCCGCCGCCTGCGGATCCGGTGGGAACGCCGCGACGACATCCACGAGGCCTTCCTCGCACTCGCCGTCTGCCTCATCACCCGCCGACACGTCCAACGCATTTGTCAGGACCTCTAACGGTGGGAATTGGGATGCCGCCACAGTTCTTCGGTCAGCCTCTCCCAGGGAATCCGCATGTGGAGGTACTCGGATCCGTAGACGACGACGGCTCGCGTCTGCTCGAGAAAGATTTCCAGGTCGCTCGAGCGCATGGCGAGTATGGCCCGTCCCTCCGGCGAACTGAGCCTGATGTGCACGCTCGTAGGCCCTTCCTGCCCGGGAGGTGCTTCGGCTCTGTAAACCGTGACGTCTCCCGCGCCGGAGGAACGACGCAGCCCTTCGACGAGGAGCTCGCGCGCGAAGATCCACTCGACTTGGGCTCCTACCCGTTCGCCGAAGGCAACGCGTACGGCGTAGGGGTCGTCCGATCGGTAGGTGAAGGTGGTGGGAACGGGCTGCGGGCGGAGGTGGCCGTCGTCGAGCAGCTCCAGATGCGTCTGCGCCCGGACGGTTGTCACTCCGTCGTCGCTTTGGACCGTGCAGACCAGCGATGGCCGCGGATCGTCTCCAGGCAGCGTGGTCGCCCCGGCTGCTGGGATGCCGCTGTCCGGGAGGTCGAATCTGCCGGATCGGGTTGCATGCGGGCGCAAGGGTACGACGTCGCTGCTCTGGAGCAGCTGCCAGAGCGGCTGCGTTCCATGCGTGACCACGATGAGCCACCGCCGTCTGGCATCCCCTTCGCTGAGTGCAGCGGCGGATCGCTGTGCCGCGGTGGGGTGCGGGCGGAGACGGCGCGGAGGAATGCACAGATCGGGCTGCACCGATGTGAGAGGGCCGGAGTTCCGGCGGAAGCGAATGGACTCGGCGGGCAGCAGCCTTGCCGGCGTCGCGTCCAACATCTGCCATACAGGGACGAGGTCCGATGCGGGGGGCCGCAACGAGCCGCACAGCTGCAGCACATCCCACCACTGCCGCATCGGACGCAACCGGTCGTCGCGCTCTCGAGAGAGCTCGAGGGCGCACCACAGGCACGCATGGCGCCAGACCCGACCATGGGGCTGCAGCCGCGCCACCAGGGAGTCGTACACGTCGCAGAACGGCATGAGGCGCCAGGGCGCAGGCAGCCCCAGAGCCCGCCTCGACGGACCCAGACCCGGCCTGTGTGCGTCGAAGGCTGCGGCTGCCGCCGCTGCCGATGCCGGCTCCCCCGGAGGGCTTCCCCAGGCGGGGAAATCCCGCAGCAGCACCGCGTGATCGTCACCGAGGTGCGTCGGAGCCAGACGGTCCCATGCGACGCGAAGCGGCTGCACCAGTGTTGCCGACGCGCCGAGTGCTCCCCTCAGGCCAGACCAGGCCGTCTGCTCATGCCACGTCCTCGGGTCGTACAACGAGGACATGAACGCCGGCACAAGAGAATCCGCTGCGCACGTCTTCGGCAGGACCAGGAAGGCGCCGTCGCCCAGGTCCTCGGGGCCCGCCAGCAGGGCGCGGGAAGCCGACTGGTCGGACGCCGCCCGCAGGTCGTCGACGCTGAGGAGGGCGTTGCCGAGGGAGGTCTTTCCCACGCTCATGCGTCCCACCACCGCCAAGGACACCGAACGGGCCGCCGCGGCGGCCCGTTCGGTCACCTGGCAGCTCGTTGCCGCAGACCCATCCGGGAGCGGCTCACGTACCGCCGCGGCCGGACTCTGATCGTCCTGCAGACGGGCGTCGAGCAGCTGACGGATACCGGAGGGGGTGTGCGCACTGACCGCTCGTATGCGGGGAGCTCCCAGGCTGGACGCGGCCAGCAGTGCGTCGAAGTCGTCTGTGTCGCTTCGAGCGGCGTCGAGGTCGAGGTCCATGGCTTTCCTTGTCGGCTCCGTCATCGCGGTCCCCCCTCGCCGGGTTCCTGCCACCGCGCCGTGACGGCCCGGAGCTTGACTCGTACGCGACTCAAGCGACGTTCCAGAGCTTTCTCCGTCAGATTCGCCATGGCGGCAGCCTCGCCCTGGGTGCATCCCGCGGCCCGCCAGCCGATTCCGATCCGCACCTGCGCGTCAGTCAGCAGCGGGAGGATGCGGTCGATCTCGTCCTGGAGGGCGACAACGTGGCAAGGGTCGGCGGCGCGTTGGTCGGGGATGCCGTCCAGAGGGTCTGCTTCGTCGTGCGAAAGCGGTATTGCCTGCATAGCCTGGCGGGTCATGTGCTCGCGGCTCCAGCGGACATACACAGGCCGGAAGGCGCGCACACAGGCGCCGACGTAGTACGTAGTGAGGGTAGCCCCGCCTTCGGGGGTCCATCTGCCGCTCTGAAGCGCGTGGGTGCGAAAGAGTTCGAGGCCTGCCAGGACGGTGTCCGTGGCGACCTCGCTGCGGTCGTCCCGGCACCAGTCGTGGACGATCTCGCGGCCTGGGACGGGCCGGCCGATCAGGCTGGTCTGGCGGAAGATCTCCCCCGTGCTGTTCCAGCTGAGCATGATGGGCCAGCCGTAGGCCATCAGCCGTCCCGCGAACTTTCGGTAGCGGGGGCCGCTGAAGCCGTCGGCCCGCAGCGCGTCCACCACGCGCGCATCCCCTGCCAGCCGCGCCTCGCGGACAGCGGCGGCTTCCAGTCCTACGCCGCCCGACAGCAGATGCTCAATGTCGGCCAGTTCCCGCTGCTGCAGCGGCAGTGCCGGTCCGTCCCCGTCCACGGGCGAACCGGGGCGCGGTGGGACACCAGCTGTGATCTCACTCGGCACACCGGCTCCTTCGCGCTGTGGGGACCCGTCATCGGGCGCGTGGCATTGGCTCACGGCTTTCTGATAGGTCCGGCGCGCAAAGATCCCCCCGGGCAATTCCCGAGATTCTTTCTCCGCTCCGGCGTGATGCTCCTCACCCGGGGGCAAAGGCAGCGCGCCCGGCTACAGCAACCACAACCGGACACCGTCGCCGCATCGGCTGTGTCGCCCTGCCAGCAATCGGAGTCGTCATGAACGACCGCGGTCCCCTCCTCGGCCAGCGCTCCGCCGTCGTCTTCCTTCTCGGCATCCTCACCGCCCTCGGTGCGGGCCTCCTCACCTTCCACAAGGGCGGCGCCACCGCCGACGCCGTCCTCGTCGGCGGCGCCTCCTTCGCCGCCGCCGTCGCCTTCTTCCACACGATCATCGAATAGGGGCCCATGCCACGGGACGGCTACCGCCTCCATGGCTCGGCCACCAGGCGGCTGACTGCGATCGAAGCGCGCAGCGGCTCCACAGCACCGACGATTCCGCGAACTCCCCACTGCCGGCGATCCAGCCAGATACCATGCCCAGCTCACTCCTGAGGCCCAGACGACCGGCTCTCCCGCCACCGCCGCAAGGTTCAGCGGTTCGCTGTCCATGCTGGCCGGGGCCCCGGCACGGCCTGTCCGGGACCGCCCCGGGGCCGGTTGGAGGAGATCCGCGACAACATCGTTGCCCGCATCGCCGAGGCCGAGCACGAAGGCCGGCTCGGTGAGGTCGAGGGCTTCATGTCAGCCTCGCCAGCGCAGAGGAGAAAGCTCACCCAGCTCAATGCAGAGCAAGTCCGTCAACGCCAAGTGATCGATCTCGGCATGCCCCGCTTCAGCCAGATCGCGACACGAATCAGTACGGCAAGAGGACCTTCGAGTCAGCCGAGCCTCATCCACGCGGATGATCTGCCCCATCCCGACCCAGGCCTTACGGGCGGCGGGCCAGCAAATGGGTGTCAAGGAAGCCCCGCTCGGACGCTGGGTCGTGGAGCAGTCGGGCGAACGTGACGAGCCCGGTCCCGGCCAGCAGCTCAGCGAACCGGTCCACCGGCCAGCTATAGGCGGGCGTCACCTTGTGGTCGAAGCGGACCGGATCCGGCCCCTCGGTCCCGAAGAAGGACACCAGGAGCAGGCCCCCAGGTGCCAGGACACGCACCTGCTCGGCGAGCAGCGCGGGCAATTCTCCAGGTGGGGTATGGATCATCGAGTAGTGGGCCAGCACTCCGCCGAGTGCGCCGTCCTCGACAGGCAGGGCTTCCATTCGCGCTTCGTCGAACCGCAGCGCCGGATGGGCTCGCCGAGCGTGGTCGACCATGGCCGGGGAGAGGTCGAGCCCGAAGGCGTCCAGCCCCAAGTCGTGCAGCATGGCCGTCAGATGACCGGGGCCGCACCCGACGTCGGCTACCCGCAGGTTCTCCGTGGCACGCACGAGCTCGGCGAAGGCGCCGATCATGTTCCGCGCGAACGGCTGCGTCTCCAACTGACTCGTGAACATCGAGGCATACAGCTCGACGACCCCATCGTAGGCAGCCCTGGTCTCGTCCTGGTGTTCTAACATGGGCAGGAAACTAGCACCCGCGCCGATCGCGGCCGTTCTCCGGCCCCATGACGGCCGACTGATCGTCCCGTCACCTGATCACGGAACACCGTTCTTAGGTCAGAGAAGCCCTCACATGGCTCATCCGGAAAAGCGCGTCATGAGCCGTCGATCAGTTTCTTCACCTCGGGCGGGAGTTCCGAGCCGGAGTAGGAGACGACGAATACGGCGTCCTCGGGGGTGTCCCCGACGGCGATCGCCACCTTCGGAGAGAGGCCGTCCACTTCGTAGGCGGTCTCTGTGGTTCCAGCCTCCTCGTCCTGGCCGCCTGTGTCGTTGCACGGCGGACTGGTAGCAGTGCCCAGCTTGTCGGCGACCGTGAAGTCCACGTTCGCGACGTCCCGGTACGTCCGGCCGTCGTAGGTGAACTGGATCGCGCAGGACGGTGCTCCCCCGTCGCTGCTGTCGTCGGCCGCGCACCCTGCGGTCGGCACCGTCAGAGTCGCCGCCAGCAGCAGGCCCGCAGACCGTACGGCTCGATTCATTGCCGTTCTCCCTCAGTAGATGCTGCGCAGACCCATGACGTCTCCCTTGCCAAGGGTCCTTGCCTTCGTGGTGCAGGTGAACGAGTTCTTGAACATGGTGAGGTTCTGGTGCCCCGAACCGACATGTCCGCATGTCCGAGTCCGAAGAGGTGTCCGACTCATGCGAGAGGTCAGCCGCTGTAGCCGCAGCATTCGACAGGACGTCAGGGACGTCCTAACCAGCGGTGGACGAATCCGCGTCAGCGCCGGCCAGGTCGTAGGAGACCTTGCCGTCGGTGTCCGTGCTGGGGGTACGCACGAACCTTCTGCTGTCACGGTCAGTGTTCGTCGTCGAGATGATGAAGCTGTTGAGGTCCTGGGGTGGTCAGCTGCCTCGCTTGACCTGTTGCGCTCAGCCGCTCCGTGGCGGACGCCCCGCTGGCTGCCAGCCGCTGTGTGATCCGGTCGAACAAGTCCGTCAGCGGCGCACCGAGGTCCTGGCCGAACTCAGTCAGCCCGTAGGTGACTTGGGGTGGCGTCGTCGGCTCGACCCTCCGCCAGACCAGGTCGTCCTGGACCAGTGCGCGCAGTGTCTGGGCGAGCATCTTCTCGCTGATGCCCTGGATGCCGTCGCGCAGCTCGTAGAACCGAAGGTCGGTGCTCCGCAGGGAGATCAGCACCCAGATACCCCACCTGCTGGTCACGTGGTCGACCACGTCGCGCGCAGGGCAGTCGGTGTGAAACACCTCATACCGATTGCCCGCCTCGGCCTGCGTCAGCTGCGCGCCTTCCCTCATGTCCGGAGCTTACCTCTGGGTATGTTCTTACGAAAAGTAAGCCTGCCTCCTAGCGTCAACTGCCTCAGTGCACAACGGACTAGGAGCTGAACATGATCGTGGTGACCGGGGCTACCGGGAATGTGGGCCAGCCTTTGACGCAGGCCCTGGCCAAGGCGGGCGAGCAGGTGACTGCGGTGTCACGGCACGCGGCGGCAATGCCGGACGGGGTCCGGCACGTGCCGGCTGACTTGGCCGAGCCGCAGGGCCTCACCCCCGCTTTGGACGGGGCGAAGGCGCTGTTCCTCCTGCTGTCCGGCGATCTGCACGCCCCCGAGGCCAGGCCGACCGACATTATCGACCTGGCTGCTGCCAGCGGGGTCCGCCGAGTCGTCCTGCTGTCTTCGCAGGGCGTGGCGACCAGGCCGCTCGGCCCGTCGCGGATCGCGATGCGCGCGGTGGAGGACGCGTTGAGAGAGTCCGGCCTGGACTGGGCCGTCCTACGTCCGGGCGGCTTCGCCTCCAACGCCTTGGCGTGGGCGGAGTCCGTCCGCACGCAAGGGACGGTTGCCGCACCCTTCGGCGATGTCGGGGTTCCGATCGTCGACCCGGCGGACATCGCCGAGGTCGCAGCGGCCTGCCTGCTGGACGACCGGCACACCGGCGGAGTCTTCGAGCTGACCGGGCCCGAGGTGATCACGCCCCGTCAGCAGTCGGAGGTCATCGCCGCCGCGCTCGGCTCGCCGGTGCGATTCCACGAACTCACCCGCGAGGAGGCCAAAGCCGCGATGACCCAGTTCGTGCCGCCGGAGCTCGCCGACGACACCCTGGACATCATCTCCGCCCCGAACCCCGCCGAACTGCGGATCAGCTCGGACGTGGAACGAGTCCTCGGTCGCGCTCCGCGCCCCTTCAACAACTGGGTCGCCCGTAGCATCGGCGCTTTTCGCTGAGGTACAACTCAGCTGAAACGCCCGGGCAGCCTCGTGCGACTACCTCCGCACGGGGCGGCCCGTAGCGTCACCGCCCACCACCATCCAAAACTGGCTTCGGGTTCGACGTCCAGCGCAGGCTCTTCACGGCATCAGAGGAGCCCGGGACGCTGACTGTCCTGCTGTCCAGCGAGCGCCGGGGCGTGTTCCGCTGGAGATGTCTGCCTCGGGCCACCTTCGACTACGCCCGGCAGCACGGCCGCATGGCAGGGCGGCAGCCGCTCTACGAGGGTCCGTGGTCCAAGGGGTTCAACTGCGCGGTCCTGCGGTCCGCCTGAGCGGAGGCGCCCCCTCGTGTCCGGTACCTTCCGGCCCAGGCACGAGCGAGCCTTCGGGAAGGAGGCCATCGATGGGCAAGAAGAGCCGTCGGAGCCCGTGGGATCGATCGTCTACCGCCTCCGGGAGTGGCTGCGAGGGGTCGCCCACATGCCCTGCCTCCTGCACGGCTCGGCGTCCGGGGTCCCTGCGGACCTGCTCAGGCCGGGCGAGACGCGGATCCTGACGCAGCCGAGGGGCGTGGCGTACGCGAGATGCCCCAAGGACCTGAGCTCCTTCGCGGACGAGCTGGGGGAGGCATTGCGGGCCCAGGAGCCGACCCCCGGTGCCAGAGGGCGCTGGCCCAGGCCTGG
Organism: Streptomyces sp. NPDC051907; assembly: GCF_040681075.1. Taxonomy (NCBI): domain Bacteria; kingdom Bacillati; phylum Actinomycetota; class Actinomycetes; order Kitasatosporales; family Streptomycetaceae; genus Streptomyces; species Streptomyces sp. NPDC051907. The sequence continues at coordinate 20,675 of NZ_JBFAYB010000037.1, forward strand.
AAGTCCGTCCCCGGGCAGGCCGTGTCGGCGGAGAGGGCCCGGCTGAGCACGGGCGGCGGCGACGGAGCGTGCTTCGCCTGCGGCGACACGGAGGACACGGACTGGTGGCGGTGGACCGACTCGGCGCAGGAGGGCCTTCTGTGTCCGGACTGCGTCGAGATGCAGCAGGCCATGTACTCGACGGGCAGCGGTTACCACTTGGTGACGGTGGTCCGCAGGTCCTGACCCTGTCCGTCAGCGCGAACACCGCGACCGCACCGCCCCGCATCTCACCCACGTGCTGAACACCGTCTGCTGGACGGCGCACTGGGCGAAATCGCCGTGTCCCGGTCGCCGAGCTCATGGCCTCCATCCCCACCGCCGTCGCAGCCGGCTACCTCCGCCAGCCCGAGATCGACCCGAGATCGACCTCCCCATGCCCGGCCCCGACTTCGCCGACCGCATCGGTGCCCTCCTCGGCCCGGCGGCCAACCGGCCCGGCGCCCTCGCCGGCCTCCCCACCCGCCAGCCACTGCGCACACGCAATACCGCGGACGCCGCCGACCGGCCCGCCTCGCGACCCGACTCTGCCGCAGCGCTGCGCTCGCCGACGGGAGAGACCGCCACACGCTGACGGACGTCAGGCAGTCGAGCCCGCATGTGACGTGCGGGCGGAGTCGTCGCCAGCTGTGACTGAGCGCCCTGGTCGGCCCGTTTGGCCGACCAGGACGCTCCATTCGGAAGCCTCTGACCTGCAGTGATGCTGGGGAAGCCAACGCCCCGAGGGCTGCGCGAGCCCGCTCACGCGGTCGGTCGGCTACGGGGCCGCCGCGCGGAAGAGTGCCAGAAGGGCCCGGGCCGGCGGGGTGTCCTCGTCGAAGAACTGCGTGGCCAGCCTGGGTGGCACGACGGTTCCGTGCATGCGGACCTCGTGGCACCTAAAACAGAACGCCGCCTCGAACAGCGCCAGGTCGAGCGAGTCCTCGTACGCCCGGACGCTCCAGCCCGGCGAGAACCCGCAGCGGTGCTGTTCGCTGCCGGGCAAGTTCTCGATCAAGGTGAGGGCGTCGGCGGCCTCGCTCCCGGCCCAGTGGGCGACCACCCTGCCGGGGTATGGGGCGCCGCGCTTGGTCGGGAGGCCGGAGATCCTTACAACCTCGATCAGCACGGTGGCGGCGACGGCTTCGGCGGGGAGCTGCATGTGCGTAGTCTGCCCGCCGGGCCGACGGCCGGCTGAGGCAGCCCTGGGAGGCAACCTGCCGTGCGAAAAAGGCCTTGTTCCTTGTCTGCTCGCTGGTAGGCGGATGAGCTGCGGGTGGCCGGGTCCGGTGATTTTGCAGGCTCCGGTGTGGACGCGGCCGAGTCTGCGGGAGACGCCGCTTCCGTACTCGATCCACCAGCGTGGCGGCTCCGGTGGCGGGCCCGTCCTTCTTCGGCGGCCGGGACGGGCGGTCCTTGATCGGCGTCGAGTCTCCCACCACAGGATGAGCAGGGTCACGGCACCGCTCCCGAGTCTGCACGCGGCCCCCTGCGGGAACTCCGCGTGGACGCCCTGTCCATGGTGTCCGACCTATTTACGCCGGCAGCAGACGGTCTTGGCGCGCCACCTGTCCACGCGGGCCAGATGTCTGGCCCGGCGATTGGCGCTGCTCTCCTCCATACGGATCTCCTCTCGTTGATAGGCGTGCTGCTGAGTTCTGCTGTTGATGTCCGCTGCCGGATCCTTTGTCACCCCGTACGGACGCCCGTTGTTGCGGAGTGCGAACTTCCGTTATCCGGTTCCGGGCCTTCCGCAGCCCCTCACTGGACCAGGACGGTGTGCGGGTGGCCTCCGCTCGCCGGGCAGGCGTACAGCTGGAGGTGATTGGCGTCCAGCACCGTGATCTCGGGCGGGTTGGACCGACTGTCGTCGGATGCGCCGGGGACCCGGTCCTCGTACGGGATCCAACTCGTGCTGTCGCGGTGCCATTCGGACGAGGCGATCGTCAGCAGCGGCGTCATCGCGGTACCGCAGGCCACACAGAAACGCGGCACGGGGTCGGTGAGGCCCCAGGGGGCCCAGCCACCGATCTTCCAGCCGGGGGCGTGGGACAGCGCGTCGTCATAGAGCTCCCGCAGGTCGGCATCGTCGACCACGATGCCCGCCGCCCGCCAGGGCGCGGGGTCCGTGATCTGCTGCTTCAACTCCTTGGGGAGTTCCAGGGAATCGGGGTACTCGGTGACCTGCTCCGGCGCGAGCACGCACGGCTCAGGCACGTAAAGGTCCTCGTCCGCGTCGAACGGCTCGGGCGGCGCGGCCAGCACGTCGGTGACATCCGCAGCGGTCCGCCAGGACAACTCGATCGGAATGCTCGAGTCCGGCGCGTGCTCCGAGGGGCACCACAGGACCTGCAGCAGGTCGGTCCGCCCGGGCGGCCGCAGCAGGGGTATGTCCCGCGCGTACAACTGGGCCACGGGCACCAGGGGGTGGAGGCCCTCGTGCTCGATGCGGCAGTACCGCCAGGGCTCCTGTGCGGGCCACAGCAGGGGCCCGCCGATCGAGCTGTCGTGCACCGTGGGAGAGCCGCGACGCGGGTGCAACCGGACCGCTGGGCGGGCCAGCGGGGCCAGCGCGGGGAAGACCGCGGCGACGTCGACCGGCCGCGGTGGGGTGGTACGTGTGCCATCCATGGCGACGATCTTGCCAGCACTCTCTGACAGCGGGCCTGACCCAACAGGACGAGCCGCGTCCTTCCCGCGTGCGGCGCACCCCCTGCCGGCGCAAGGCGCAAAGCGGCACAACCGCCTACGCGCAACCGACCCCAGCCGTGCACGCGCCGGGGTTCAGAGAAGCGTGCGTTCGGGATGCGTGGGTGAGCAGGTGCTGTTTCGCCGGTGCGGCCCGCTCCCACCGCGTCACTGAGGAGTGATCATGAGCGTTGCAGGCGAGTCCGGCGGCCGTGCCCAGCAGATGCGCCGGAAGGCGCAGGAGCTGGAGCAGGCCGCGGAGCGTGCCACCGACCCGCAGGAGCGTCAGCGGCTGAAGGAGAAGGCCCGCCGGCTCACGGAGCAGAGCGCGCAGGAGGGCAAGGCGGGCAGCGGGGGCCAGGACCCCATGATGTGACGCCCCTCAGGCGCCGGCCGGTGGCCAGCCCCGCGACCCTCCAGCAGGCGCGGAGGCCACCGGCCGGTCACTCATGTCCGGGCAGGCGCTGGACGATGGGCCGCTCGTACGCGGCATCGGCGCCCGGGAGCGGACCGGCTGCCGCCCGGTACCGAGCCCCGATCCGCAGCCGGGACCGGACACCTCCGTCGACTCGCCCGGGCGACCGCCATCGCCCGCCGTCAGCGCGCGAACTCGCCGTGTACTACCGAGCAGGACGCGCCCCGGCATTCGAACCGACCGGAACGAGTGCACTCGCAGCCCGAGTGCCGTGCGCCCTCGCCTCGGGCAGGACTGGAGGGCTCAAAGCCGACTACAGCTCGAAGAGCAGGCGCGGCCTCCTGCTCACCGCCTTCTGCCCCGGCGTGCACACCCGCTGCGGCCTGGGATCTATCCCGTGTGCCACCACTGGTCCTGGTAGCCGTTATTGCACGAGAACTGGAAGGGATTCGAACCGTTGCGATGGCCGACGAGACACTTCCCGCTGTTCCGGTTCGCGAGCATGTAGTGCCCATTGCCATTGGGGTCGAATCGGACGTCCCATTTCTGGTCGGGGTAGTTGAGGCATGGGTACTGCACCGCGACAGTTCCGTCGGCGCCACCGCGGACCAGCAGGCACTTGCCGCTATTGAAGTTCTGGAGCTGGACATTGCTGTAGCTGCTGCCGACGAAGTACCAGTACTGGTCGGCAAAAGTCGAGCAGTCGAATTGGATGGTCGGCGTGCCGTCCCCGCTGCCTTGAGCGACCAGACACTTACCGCTGTTGTCGTTTTTCACGCGGGAAGCATCCGCCGCCGCCTTGGCCGGATCGGCGGAGGCGGATATGCGCTTGGCTTCCTGCGGCGAGATCAGCGGCGGCAGGCCCTGCGTGCCTGCGACTGTCGAGACGGCAGAAGACCTGTCGCCCTTCTCCTCGACACTTGGCGCAGCCGAGGAGCTCGGCGCGGATAATAGCGGCATCAGTCCGGCGGCCGCCGCGCTGAGTGCGACTTTACTGATCAAGGGATTGCCTTTCACCGCTGCGGTAATTGTCGAGCGTCATCCTCTGCCAAGAACACACCCTGGTAAAGGCACCGCAGGATACTGGCGCGAAAGAGCTTCCCCCTGGCCTCGATTGACCTCTTGACCTTTAGCACGCCGACGACGGGTCATCGAGCGGGCCGTGTCCTGACTGACTGGATACCGCCGCCCAAGCACCCTACCTACCGGGCGATCAAAGGAACTCGGGCGAGCGGTGCGTACGGCCTTCGTCTGCGACTACCCCGCCGACGCCGACCTGCGTCGCGAGATCGACGACGGCCTCCAGGTCGTGGAGAACTGGAACTCCGCCAACCACGACCCGTCTACGGCATGGACGGCGACCTGACTGTCTCCGACAAGGAGTTACGGGAAGTCTCGATGCTCGCCCTGCAACTGCCCCAGTCCGCGCTGGTGCACGTCAACACCCTGCGATCCCGGCCGGTTCGAGCCGGACATGAATGCCCACCTCGTCCTCGCCGTTGTGGCGTAGTCCTAGGTGGCCTGACCTGAGTCATCGGTCAGAGCAGCTGCGGTCAAGGTGAGGTGCTGGACCAGGAGCGCGGCTGCGGTGTCGGCGTCGCGGGCCAACGCCGCCTCCTCCAGCCTGCGGTGTTCCTCGGCGCCGTCCCGGTCGGGGTTGCGGTGCGCCGACCAACGGCGGGCCAGCTCACTCGCGGTCCACAACCGGTCGAAGGTCTCCAGCAGTGCGCTGTTGTCACACCCCTCCAGCAAGGTGCGGTGGAAGGCCCTGTGAGCCTCGGCCCAAGCGCTTGTGTAGTACTCGCTCTCCTGCGGCACGTACGCCGGAGTGCGCACGAGACGATGGTGGGCGGCCCGCACGCGGGCCTCCCAGTCGACGTCGCCGCGCTCGATGGACATGCGCAGTACGACCGGTTCGACGGTCCGGCGGGCCTCCGCGATCTCCTGCCAGCGGCGGTCGGAGAAGGACGGGACCGCGAAACCGCGGTTGGGCAGCCGGTCGGCGAGCCCCTCGCCGACCACCCGCACGAGCGCCTCGCGCACCACGGCCAGGCTCACGCCCTGCTCCTTGGCGAGATCCTGCGGCTTGAGGGGGGCGCCGGGGGGGTGGTCCCCGCGCATGATCGCGTCTCGCAGGTGTGCGTAGACCTGCTCGGAGAGCATCTGCTTCCCCGGCGGGGTCGAGGAGTGCGCCGTCTGAGTCATGAACCCATCCTAGACGATCCACTAGATAATCGATTATCTATGTTACCGTCGATTCAATGGCCGATGAGGACGCCCTCGTCCAGAAAGGAGCGATCGCTGTGCCTGCCAACGACCCCTTCGCCCGCCTCCCCCAGGCGGTCTCGTTCACCGTCACCAGCACTACCGTCGCCGACGGCGCCGCGTGGCCGCCCGAGCAGTACTCCTCCGGCCTGCCCGGCGGGAAGGACATATCCCCGCAGCTGTCCTGGAGCGGCGCCCCGGACGGCACCATGAGCTATGCCGTCACCGTCTACGACCCCGACGCCCCCACCGGGTCCGGGTTCTGGCACTGGGCGGTCGCCGACATCCCCGCCACCGTCACCGATCTCCCCGAGAGCGCTGGCGACGACACCGGCTCACAACTGCCCAAGGGGGCCTACCAGTTGCCCAACGACGCCCGCGTGGCCCGCTACATCGGCGCCGCCCCGCCGGCCGGACACGGCCCGCACCGTTACTTCATCGTGGTGCACGCCCTCGACATCCCCGCCACAGGCGTCCCGGCCGACGCCACACCGGCCGTCCTCGGCTTCACCATGGCCGGTCACACCCTCGGACGCGCCGTGTTGATCGCCACTGCCGAAACACCCGCCTGACAGCGCCGCCCGACTCCCGGAGACACCACCGCCATGCACCTCGACGCCCTTCCCGAATCCGCCCGTATCGGCGACGGCCCGACGGACCTCAACGCCGTCCGCGACGTCAGCCGCGCCGTCAGCGCCGCCCACCTGTTCATCTACCTTGCCCCCGAGAGCGCCGAGGAGGCCGCCGGGCTCGGCGTGACCGACCGCGGGCCGGCGTATCTGGCCTTCCGGTCGGCCGCGATGGGCGCGGTCCCGTGGCACGTCACGCTCGCGGCCTTCTACAACTTCAGCCCTCGGGCAGTGAGGGCCATGACGGGCGTATGGGGCGCCGCGCCGCCCGAGCGGTGGCAGGCCGCCCGTTTCCTGGCCGCCGGACGGGCGATGCGGCGCGTCAACGTACATCTCACGGACGACCACCTCGCCGAGGCGCGCTCGCTGATCGACCCGGTCGTCGCCGGCGCCGACTACGCCGGCAAGGTGCTCGCCGCCGCGAACGCCTCGGTCGCGCTTCCATCCGATCCTCTCGTCGCACTGTGGCAGCAGATCACGGTGGCGCGCGAGTGGCGCGGCGACGCCCATCTCGTCGTACTCGCCGACAACGGCCTCGGGCCGTGCGACTGCCTCGTTCTGCACACCGCGACCGGCCGCCTCCCGACAGCTCTCGCGCGAGCGACCCGCCAGTGGGACGACGAGGAGTGGAGTGCGGCGACGGCACGCCTCGTCGCGCGCGGCTGGCTCGACTCCCACGGCGTGGTAACCGACGCCGGCAGTGCGGCGCGCGAGCGCATCGAAGTGGAAACGGACGAGCACTGCGCCGCGCTATGGGCGCCGATCGGCACCGCGGGCGCCCGCCGCTTCGCCTCGCTCATCGCGCCGATCACCAACGCGTTCACCGCGGCGGGAACGTTCCACGCTGTTCATCAACGGTCTGATCTCGCATAACCGGTCCTTTGCGCGAGCAAGATCAATCATGGGCCGCCGAACCCTCGCCGATCCCGAGTTCGGCCCCGGGCTCGGGAAGTGCCACCGCATCGTTGGCGGCGTCGAGGTACCGCTCGCGGTCCTGAGAACTGACCCACAGGTGCGATGGCTTGCCACGTCGGCCGGGCTGGGCAGGGATGTAGAGAGGGACGAACTCGTGGGCCGCCGTCGCGCCGATGAGGCGGTCGAGGCGCATTCCGAGAGTGGGGCCCAGGTGCGAAGTGCGGGCAGGATGCGTTTCATCGCGCCAGTGTCGCGGCCCTGCGACGCCGGGACGGCAGCGAGGGGTCGACGATGACCCCGACGCCCTCGCCGGGAGCGGGGTTCCAGCCACGGATCTTCCCGTCAACCCGGGCCAGGCGACGGTCGCCGGGGCCCACGTCTATGGAGAAGAGCGACTCGTCTGGCTCGGCGTCGTCGCCGCCCCACCGGACGATGCCTTCGAGGTCGGCGAGGATGTCGCGTATCACGTGCTCCTGGTGCGGGAAGAACCCGCCCATCGCCCCGGCGGACAGTGGCCGGGGCGGATCTGCACGGCGGTTCCCGAAGCCTGGTCGCTCTCGGCCAGGCCCTTGCGGACCTTGGCCGGCAGGGGATGCCACGAGTGTAGTTGCGGTCGTCGCGCGGTGGTGCCTGCAGCAGCGCCGCACTGGCTTGAGGATGGTGCGGCGCGAGAGATCAGAAGTCATGCCTGACTCCGATTCAGGTCAAGAGCGCACGGGCGGCCTGGAGCAGGATGTACGGGACAGGAACGAGAGCCGTGGCCTTCAGCCATGGGGCCAGGGGCTCGTCGCGGTGCAGCGGGATCAGCACGTCGACGACGAGGACCATCAGCAGGACCAAGCCGCCGACTACGGCCAGGACAAGCGTGGCCAGACCGGTCTGGTCGCAATCGGCTCCGCACACCTCGACGATGGTGGAGGGCTCCGTGTCGAAGGATGCGCCTGCGAGCCAGTAGTGGTCGGCGAGCCACCACGCGCTGTGCAGCGGAATCACGGCGGGGACGCCGACCAGCAGATTGGCCCAGCATGCTACTCGCATCCGCAGAGACTCCCTCACTGTCCGAGGCACTTCCACATCGACGCACAGTGCTTGTCGTCAGTCAACCGGCGGTCGAGGCTCTCGTACCCAAAATGGTCATGATGCGTCGGCTGGGATGATCACGGTCGTCCGCCCAGCTCGGGTGAGGGCGACGCAGAGCTTGCGGTGGTCTTCGTCGCCGGATCTGAGCCGTTGGCGCGGGTTCGCGGTCGGAGTTGCCGGCTCGGTCCCGCTCACGGCCCTTGGCCTGATGGGCGGTATGGCCAGGGACGAGCTGCTCCGAGAAGCCCGCGATCAGCCGGGACGCGCATCGTCCCGGCCGTGCCGTCGACGCTCCACGGAGAGCCGCAGGGCAGACACGCTCTGATGCCCGGCTGGCACCAAACGAGAAGAGGTGGATCGACCCGGCTCATCCGGCTGATCCACCTCTTCGCGGTACTACTCAGCGTGCGAGCTGCGCAGGGGTAGCGCCACTGTCACGAGGTGACGTCGTAGATCGGGGAGCACCGCTGCCAGCCCCCCCTGCTCACGCAAGCCCAGAAGGTGTACCTCCTGTCCTCGGGGAGATTTCCACCAACGCTGTGTGTGTACGGGGAGTTGTGCCCACGTGTGGTTGCTTCACGTACGGGGTTCGTGCCCAGGTAGGCGGAGATACTGTAGCCGTCCGGCGTGGGGTCGATTGCTTTGAGAGTGTCCCCGTCCGCAGTCCAGTACGCCCCGCCAGCGAATCGGCCGTTGACGTAGACGGCTACCATGCGCGACCCGTCGCTCTGCTGGCCACTGGCCATGAACCTAACGGTCGGGTCCGCTGCGGAGGCGGCGCCTGCGCCTACCGTCATGGCTCCGCCCGACATGATGGCGGCGGTTGCGAGCACGACTGCCGCGCGCTTGCGCATAGAGGTCTTCATGTTCCCCCCTGATATGGATTGGTCGTTGCTGGTCAGGCAACGACCAGGACCATAACGCGAATCGAACCCGAGTGCGCATCAAATACCGCTGTATACAAATGTGTTGGCGCATTTCCGACGGGAGGAAATGAGCCAGCGCAAGATCAGAGCAACGCCGTCGATAGCGGCTGCGATCCGCCCACTGATATCCACACCCCGGCTCGTTCGAACTTGCATCGTTTCGGGACGACTTCACCGGCCTGACAACGGACCTGCCAGGCACTGAGGGGGGCCTCAAAGTCGCCATGCGGCCCATGCGAAGCTCTTCACATGAGCTTGAGCCGTATCCGTGCCGCCCTTCCGGTCACGCTGGTCACCTTAGGCGCGCTCCTCCTGTCCGCCTGCGGCGACGGCGGCGCATCCGGGGGTGGCGGCCAGACGAACTACATCGCCGGCGACGGCGGCATCTCCACTGTCCCCAAGCAAGACCGTCGGCTTCCGAACGAGCTGAAGGGCGAGACGCTTGACGGGAAGCAGCTCGACATAGCCCACCTCAAGGGGAAGGTCGTCGTGATGAACGTGTGGGGCTCGTGGTGCCCGCCCTGCCGCGCCGAAGCCCCCGCCTTCGCGAAAGTCGCCAAGGAGACCAAGGCCGAAGGCGTGGAGTTCGTCGGGATCAACACGCGCGACGCCAAGCGGGAGCCTGCGATCGCCTTCGAGAAGAACTACAGCGTCGAGTACCCCAGCCTGTACGACCCGATCGGGAAGCTGCTAGTGAACGGCTTCCCCAAGGGCAGCCTCAACCCGCAGACCATCCCCTCCACCATCGTGCTCGACCGGGACGGGAAGGTCGCGGCCCGCGCGCTGAAGGCTCTCAGCGAGGAAGACCTGCGCGACATGATCGACCCGCTGATCAGGGAGAAGTGACTCCATGCACACCCTTGCCGCAGCCAACGAAACCTACGACACCGTCGTAGGAGGCACCCTCCTCCTCGCGCTGCCCATCGCCGTCCTCGCCGGCCTCGTGTCCTTCTTCTCGCCGTGCGTCCTCCCCCTCGTACCCGGTTACCTCTCCTACGTCACCGGCATCACCGGCACCGACCTGGCAGCCGCCCGCCGCGGCCGGATGGTGGCCGGCGCCTCCCTCTTCGTCCTCGGCTTCACCGCCGTATTCGTCTCCGGCGGCGCCCTGTTCGGCTACTTCGGCTTCACCCTCCAAGCACACCGGGTCCTCCTCACCAACATCCTCGGCGTGCTGATGATCTTGCTGGGCGTCTTCTTCATGGGCCTGATGCCCTGGCTGACCCAGCGCGAATTCCGAATCCACAAACGCCCCGTGTCCGGCCTCGTCGGCGCCCCGCTCCTCGGAGCCCTGTTCGGCATCGGCTGGGCACCCTGCATCGGACCCACGCTCTCCGCCGTCACCTTCCTCGCCGCACACGAAGGAAGCGCAGGCCGCGGAGCACTGCTCGCCGTCGCCTACTGCCTCGGACTCGGGCTGCCGTTCATCCTCGCCGCCGTGGCCTTTCGTAAAGCGCTCGGGGCCTTCAGCTGGATCAAACAGCGCTACGTGTGGGTCATGCGCATCGGCGGCGTGATGATGATTGCGACCGGCCTGCTGCTGCTCACAGGTGTGTGGGACACCATGGTCCAGACGATGCAAGGGTGGTCGAGCGGCTTCGCAGTGGGGCTCTGAGAGGGCGTTTGACGTGGCCGAAATGCCGCGTAACTGCAGCACCGTCGCCAGCTCCGCGTCCAGGCCACAGCCGACCGCCCTGGCGACCCGGAGCTGGACCTCACCTGGAACTTCGATTTCGACGACCACGCCGACCATCACGCTTGGCAGCTCTCTGTCTGGAGCATGCGGAAAGCGCAGTCACGAGGCGAGGTCCAACAGCGGAGGGGAAGACTCCGGAAGGTCGCCGTTCGTCGCACGGGATGCGACGGACCGCGCGTACTGGCCCGGTTCTGGCCGCTGCCGGCCGAGTTGTCCGCGAACTCCCCCGAGATTGTCCGTGATCGGTAACAGACGCATCCCTTGGCCACCTCCCCTCGTCCTGCAAGGTGGTCGCAGAGTGACCGGGGATCGGCGAGCAACTGGGCGAAAGCGGGGCGGACATGGCACGGCACGGTGGCGGGCGGGGCTGGTACGGCAAGCTGGTCGGGGCGGCGCTCGGGGTGACGGTGCTCACCACCGGCGCCTCGGTGTGGACGGCGCAGGCCGGTGCGACGGGCGGCCCGTCGCCCGAGGCGGCCGCGCCGGCGACGCCGGGCAGTGACGTCAAGCAGGTCGCGGCGACCATCGCGCACGCCTCGGACAAGGGGACGCGCGGCGTCAACATCACCATCGACGACGGCCCCGACCCCGTGTGGACCCCCCAAGTGCTGGACGTGCTGCGGGAGTACGGGGTGAAGGCCACGTTCTGCATGGTGGGGACGCAGGCGCAAGCCCACCCGGACCTCGTGAAGAAGGTCGTCGCGGCCGGGCACCGGCTGTGCAACCACTCGGTGTCGCACGACACCACCATGGACAAGAAGCCCCAGGCCTACCAGTCGCAGCAGATACGCGACGCCGAACGCATGATCACCGAGGCGTCCGGAGGCGTACGGCCGATGTACTACCGGGCGCCCGGCGGGGCCTTCACCCCTCACAGCCGCAAGCTCGCCGCTTCCCTGGGGATGCGCCCGCTGGGCTGGAACGTGGACACCAAGGACTTCGAGCAACCGGGCACGGACGCCATCGTCGCCACCGTCGAGCGGGAGCTGCCCAACGGGCCGACGCTCCTCTTCCACGACGCAGGCGGCGACCGCTCCCAGACCGTCGAGGCCCTGCGCCGGATCCTCCCCTGGCTCAAGGAGCAGGGCTACTCCTGCGGCTTCCCGGTGCGTTGAGCGGCCATCGTCGGCTCCAGCAACGGCCGATCTCATCTCAAGTGCCGGGAACCCGCGTCATGACCCATCCGAGCCTACGGACCGCCCACCTTCTCCAACCTCGAGTTCGACGACCGGCGGGCGCCGAACTCCGTGCCCTGGGCAGAGCGATGCCCTAGCGGCCTGTCCCCGACGGAGGATCCACGCGCCCCGTGCCGCAGCCGGAGCCTGCCACAGCGTAGAAGTCGCTGTACGACGCCCGCGGGACGGCGAGAACCTCATCCGATGCGCGGGCGAGACCGCACCCGGGCATAACGAGTCAGTCGACCTCGACGTAAGTGACGATGAGGATGCTGCCGAGCGCTGTCGCGTAGAACACGACACCGACTCCCTCGTGCTGGTAGTCGTGCAACGCCGACGCCGTCGCGTGCTCCTTGACCGAGCCGGGGTCGACGCGCCGCGCTCAGCGCCGTGTCGAGACGGCCGGCCTGCTCCGTGCTGAGCGCACGGATCTGCGTCTCGGCCGGTTCGACGCACGAGACGTACCGGCAGTGCGCGTCGGGCAGCGGCGGTATCCACTCGCGCGGATCCTGGTCGGCCTTCGAGCGATTCGTGCGCGCGGTGACCGCGACCAGAGAGGCCGCAGCGTCCTGGTCGTTCGCATAGGCCTCACGCCGACCGGCCGGCCAGGGCGCTCGCGCCGGAGTTCCATGCCTCGGCCAGCGGAACCATGTGATCGATGTCGAGCTTGCCGGGGTCAGTCACCTCCTGGTCGTCGTAGTAGGACGTCCACTCGCCGCCGGAGAGCTTGCAGCCGGCGGCGACCGCCGACGCCTCGTTCTCCTCCGCGAGCAGCACCTCGGCCCGGGTGTTGCAGCCGTCGGCCGCGTCCACGCCGGCGGTTCATAGCGTGAACTTGTCGCGCGCGTAGCCCGTGCGGGACTCGTCGGCCACCCGCATCTGCTCGAGCGCGTCGGCGAGCGTGGCGACTTCGGCCGCCTGAACCGGAGCGGGGGCGATCAGCGGGATAAGAGAGAGCGCGGCGAGGCCGCGCACGGGAGTCTTGATCACGGCGACATACCTATTCGCCTGCGGATCAGCCTGGCGAGTGAACGACTTCACCGGAGAAACGGTTCCGTCCTCAAAGAGGCAGTCCGGCCTGGCCCCGACCTCCTACCAGCGTTCCGCCGATGACACCTCGGAAACACCACGAGAGCCCGCTGGTCCCAAGACTCCACCCATCCACCGCCTACACAGCTCCGCCGGCCGTTCGTGCGTGTTTCTGAACGGTTGGACTGTGGCGCAGGTTGCTGGCGACGTCTGGGGTTTCGTGTCGAACTGTCAGCGTGGCGAGGGGTCGCCAGGTCGTGTGGCGGCTGCATGGCCCGGCGGCAGGCTGAGCATGCTTCCGCAGGACGGACCGGCCGGGCTGCCCAATCAGCGAAGTTCGAGACTCGTGGAGGGTACGAAGTCATGAGCATGACGCAGACCGGCACGCTGACCCTGCGCTCCGACAACCCCGTGGAGACCCGGGGCGGCAACACGTCCACCTTCACTCGCGTGGAGTTTCCCACCCCCTTCCCCGACGGGTCGGAAGTGATGGTCCTGGCTCAGGTACAGACCTTCAACGGCCCCCACACGCCCGGCCTGCGGATCGCGGACGTGACGCCCCAGGGCTTCCTGATCCGGATGAACGAGATCTACGCCACCAACGCGAAGAGCGATGGCACCCACACCAACGAGACGGTCGGCTGGTCCGCCACAACAGTCTGAGGTCCCTGCCGTGCAAAGCCCTCGGCCGCCTCGGCGGCCGGGGGCCGTCCGCTGCGGTCAGCTGGTGGTGCCCGCTTATTCGTCCAGGTGCGTGGACCTCGGCGGGTCAGCTTTCGGTCGGCACCGGATTTCCTCGGCCAGCTGGGGGTGGCTCCCTTCCGCCCGAGTCGCCTGGTCATGAGGTGATGGCAGCCCAGGCGATCAGGATCTCGGAGTGCTGGAAGCGCGAGCACGCGGAGAGGGCGGTCACCAGAGGCCCCCGAAGCCGGCTGGCTCTGACATGGCTGAACTGGCCTGACCCTCTCGGTCAATGGCTCAGAGCAGATTGTGCAGCTAGGACCCGTCCTGGCGATCATGTGACCGCTTCATGTCCAGGTCGGCGCCGTGTACATGGGGCGGGGTGATCTGAGTGATGCCGAGTGGAGCGGCTGCGGCCGTTCCTGCCGGTCAGTAAGCGGCGTTGTAGCAGGTGGCGGGATCACCGGCAGGTGATCCGAAGGGATTCTGCACAGGGTTCGGACACGGGGTGCAGTGGCGTGACCTTCCGGAACGGTTCGGGCCGTGGAAGCCGGTCTACGAACGGCACCGGCTTTTGTCGGCGGCTGGACATGGGAGCGTCTGCTCCAGCAGGTCCAGGCCGCAGAGGGCCTTAGCCGCTCGGGCGCCAGAGGCGTCCTCCGCGATGGGCCGCTCCACGTAGCGGTTGAAGTCCAGGCCGCAGGCGGCGGCTCCTTCCCGGCGGGGAGCACATCCGGCGTGAGACGGAGCTGGGTCTGCTCTGCTTCCTCGCGCTGCTCATGCACAGCAGGGCAGGACGGGCAGGAAGGGGGCAGTCGAGGTAGAGACCGGCGATCCGCCATGATGACTGTGAGCTGAAGCGGACGGAATCAGAGCAGACCGAGGGCGGCCCTTCTCGCGTAGACGGCGGGCGGGCCGCCCTCGGGGCAGATGTACGGGGGCGTTGATGGGGCGAAACAGCGAGATGGTGTTGATGGACGTGCTGACCGGCGCGGCCGAGGCGGCACCGGACCAGGGAATCGTCCACGTACGCGGCGACGGCCACGGCGAATGCGCAGGCGCAGGCGCAGGCGACGAACGGACCGTCACCCACACCGCGCTGCTCGCCGACGCGCTGCACGTCGCCGGAGGGTTCCTCGACGCCGGCCTCGCGCCGGGGAGCCATGTGCTGATCCCGGCCGACCGGAGCGAGGAGTTCCTGCCGCTCTTCTGGGGCGCCGTCGCCGCCGGCCTCGTACCGGTGCCGCTTGCCCCGGACGTACGACGGCTCCTGCCCGTATGGGAGTTCCTCCACCGTCCGCCGGTGGCCGTCGGCGCGTCCACCGCGCCGCTGCTCGACGCCCTGCCCGCCGCCACCCCCGACTCCGTACGCCCCCTGACGCTCGACTGGCTGCGGCAGCACGCCGCTCCCCCACGGCTCCCGGAACGGGCGCCGGACGACGTGGCGTTTCTGCAGTTCTCCTCGGGCAGTACCGGCGCGCCGAAGGGCGTCGAGCTGACGCACGCCGCAGTGCTCGCGAATCTCGCGCAGATCCGCGCGGCGGCGGGCATCACCTCCGAGGACGTGATCGCGACCTGGATGCCGTACTTCCACGACATGGGACTGATCGGCACCCATCTCGTGCCGCTGTCCGCACGGATCAAGCAGGTGCGGCTCGAACCGCTGACGTTCGCCAAGCGGCCCGCACGGTGGCTGGAGGCGACGGCCCGGCATCGGGCGACGCTGCTGTCGGCCGCCAACTTCGCCCTGGCGCTCGTCGAACGCCGCCTGCCGGAAGACACGCTCGCACGCCTCGACCTGACGTGCGTACGGATGATCCTGGTGGGTGCGGAACCGATCTCGCCGGCCGTGTGGCGGGCGTTCGCCCGGCGGATGCAACCCACGGGGCTGGCGGCGGACGCGCCCACACCGGTGTACGGCCTCGCGGAGTCCACCCTGGCGGTCACCTTCCCGCCGCCAGGCGAGGTGGCACGACCGCTCGCCCTCGACAGGGCGGCGCTCAGCCGCGGCCGGGCAGTGGACACCGCGCCCGGCCCGGACGCGGTGGAGCTGATGGACGTGGGCAGCCCCGTACCCGGGTGTGCGGTACGGATCACCGACGATGCGGGCGAGCCCGTCGAAGAGCGTCGCGTCGGGCACATCGAGGTCAGCGGCCCGCAGGTGGCCCGCGGGTACCACGGCGCGCCGGAGGCGACGGCGGAGACGTTTCGCGGAGGGTGGCTGCGCACGGGCGACCTGGGGTTCCTGCGCGAGGGCAGACTCTGCGTGACCGGCCGCTCCAAGGACGTCGTGTTCGTCGACGGGCGGACGCTGCACGCGCCGGACCTGGAGGAGGTGGCGGCGAACACGCCGGGCCTCGGCCAGTGCCCGGTCGCGGTCGTGGGCTCCACGGACCCGGCGGGCGGCGGCGAGCGGGTGGTCGTCTTCCTCGCACCGCAGCGTCCCCTCTCAGACCCGGCCGCCGACCTGCTGCGCGAGGTCGGACGCCGGGTCCGCGAGGCCCTGGGACACGACGACGTACGGGTGTTGGCGCTGCCGGCCCGCGCGTTCCCGCGCACTACGAGCGGAAAGGTGCGGCGGGGGGTGCTGCGCGCACGCTTCGAGGGCGGGGAGTACCCGCAGATCGCGGGGCGCGGGGCTACGGGGGTGGTGGGCGGCGGATCCCGGCCTGAGGCATCGGGTCACAAGGCTGTCCCATCCACGACCAAGCCGCCCCTGGCCCGGCCGGACGTCGAGGCCGCCGTGCTCCGTATATGGGAGCGGGCGCTCGGGGCGCCGGGCGGCGCGATCGGACCGCACGACGACTTCCGGGCGCTCGGGGGCTCGTCGCTGAAGGCCATGGAGGTACTGGCCGGCTTGGAGGACGAGTTCGCCGTGCCCCTGCGACCGTCCGACGTACGTGACCACACCACGGTGGCCGCACTCGCCGGGCTCATCCTCGCCGCCGACGCCGCCGACGCTTCCGACGCCTCCGACGCCTCCGACGGCCAGGGGACGGGCACGTCCCGGCCGCACGGCGCCAGCACCACCCGCACAACGCGGGAAGTGTCGCCCGAGGCGGTCGATCCCCTGGTCGCCGTGTCCGCGCTCGCCTGCCGCTTCCCCGGAGCCGATACGCCTGAGGCGTTCTGGGACCGGCTCGTCGAAGGCTACGACGCCGTCACCCCCGTACCCGACGACCGGTGGACGGACCCGTCGGACCTGGCACACCCGTCAGACCCGCCGCAACCGCGACACCCGGCGGACCCGCCGCAACCGCAGTACCCGGCGGATGCGCCACGCCCGGCGAACGCCCGCTGGGGCGCCTTCCTCCACGAGCCGGCCGCCTTCGACGCGGGATTCTTCGGGATGGGAGACGAGGAAGCCCTCGCGACCGACCCCCAGGCCCGCATCCTCCTGGAGCTGGCCCACGAGGCGCTGGAGCGAGCCGGGTACGCCGGGCCGCGCCGACGCGGGCGCCGCATCGGGGTGTTCGTCGCCGCCGGCGACAGCGGCTACCGTCGCGTCCTCGAGCAGGCCCACGGCGAGGCCGGGTTGCCCACCTCGGCGCTCACCGGGAACCTCCCCAACATGCTCGCCGCCCGCGTCGCGCACTGCCTGGACCTGACCGGCCCCGCCCTCGCGGTCGACACCGCCTGCTCGTCCGCCCTCGTCGCGCTCCACCTGGCGCGCCGCAGCCTCCAGGCCGGTGAGTGCGACGTCGCGGTCGTCGCCGGCGTGCACCTCAACCTCACGCCCACCGGGTACACGCTCCTGGAGAGGGCACAGGCGCTGTCCCCGACCGGCCGCTGCCACGCGTTCGGCGCGGCGGCCGACGGCTTCGTCCCCGGAGAGGGCGGCGCGGCACTCGTCCTGACCCGCCTCGACGAGGCGGAGCGGGCCGGCGACCCGGTCCTCGCGGTACTGCGCGGCACCGCCGTGAACAACGACGGCCGTTCGCTGAGCCTGATGGCGCCCAACCCCCTGTCCCAGCGCGAGGTCATCACGCAGGCGTACCGCGACGCGGGCGTCGACCCCGAGAGCGTGTCGTACGTGGAGGCCCACGGCACCGGTACGCCGATCGGCGACCCCGTCGAGGTGCGTTCGCTCGCCCACGCCTTCCCGCCGCGCGCCGACGGCCGGCCGCGACTCCTCGGCTCGGTCAAGACGAACATCGGCCACCTCCTCAACGCCGCCGGCATGCCGAGCCTCGTGAAGGTGGTCCTCGCGCTCGGCCACCGCCGCCTCCCGCCCTCCCCGCTCCGGGCCGGGGACGTGCCCGCGCCTGCCCTCGACCTGGCCGGCGCCGGTTTCGCCCTGGTGGACGCGGTACGGGAGTGGGAGCCCGGGCCCGGCCACGGGCGGCTGGTCGCGGGGATCAACGCGTTCGGCTTCGGCGGCACCAACGCCCATGCCGTACTGGAGGAGCCCCCAGCCCCACACCGGCAGGAGCAGGAGCAGGGACAGGCGCACGGTCCCCGTCTGCTCACCCTGTCCGCGCACGGGAAGGACGGGCTGCGGGCGGCGGCGGCCGACCTCGCGGAACATCTGCGCGACCACCGCGGCCTCGACGAGGGCGACGTCTGCGCCGCCGTGGCCACCGCCCGCGACGAGGGCCCCGACCGCCTGACCGTCGTCGCCGACGGGGACCTCTCGGCCCGGCTCGACGAGGTACGGGCTGGAGGTCTCGCGGCCGGGTTCGCAGAGGAACGGGGCAGGGAGCCCGCGGCGGGGTTCGAAGCCGTACCGGGCAGGAATCGCGCGACCGGGCCCGCCCGACTCTCAGCCACACCGGACGGGGAACCGCCGGCCGGCGCCCCCGCACGGTCGCGGGCGCGTCTGGTGCTGCTCCTCCCCGGCCAGGGCGTACGGCCCGACGGGCAGGCCCACGCCCTGTACGCCGAGGCGCCCGCCTTCCGGGAGGCACTCGACGAGGCATCCGGGCACGCCGGGCCGATCGGCGGGCGCAGCCTCGCCGCCTGGTGCCTCGACGATGACGTGTCGCCCGACGCGCTCGCCCGTACCGAGATCGCGCAGCCGCTCCTCGTCGCGTACGGAGTCGCCCTCGCCCGCCAGGTGCGGGCCTTCGGCATCGCGCCGGACGCCGTCGCCGGGCACAGTGTCGGCGAGATCGCCGCCGCGTGCGTCGCGGGGACGCTCTCGCTCGCCGACGCCGTACGCTTCGCCGCCGAACACGGCCGGCTGATGGCGAAGTCGTGCGCGCCGGGCGCCATGGCGGCGGTGCGCTGCGACGAGGAGACGGCGGCCGCCCTCATCGGCGACGCACGAACCGAAGGCGCACGGAACGGGAGCGCATGGCCCGAAGGCGCACTGGGCGTCGCCGCCGTCAACGGCCCCGACCAGATCGTCATGGCCGGCACGGAGGCCGCCGTCGAGCGCGCGGTCGCCGAACTGTCCGGCCGGGGCATCGCGGCACGCCGGCTCGGTGTGTCGCGGGCCTTCCACTCGCCGCTGATGGATCCCGCTCTGGACGCACTCACCGACGCGGCGCGGGCACTGGTGCTCCGGCCGTCGGTGACGCCGCTGATCAGTACGGTCACCGGGGCGTGGCAGCCGGTGCTGGACCCGGCGTACTGGCGGGAGCACGCCCGGCAGCCGGTGCGTTTCGGCGCGGCGATGGAGCGG
This sequence comes from Streptomyces sp. NPDC051907, assembly GCF_040681075.1. Classification (NCBI taxonomy): domain Bacteria; kingdom Bacillati; phylum Actinomycetota; class Actinomycetes; order Kitasatosporales; family Streptomycetaceae; genus Streptomyces; species Streptomyces sp. NPDC051907. The sequence continues at coordinate 39,818 of NZ_JBFAYB010000037.1, forward strand.
CTGATCGGGGAGGGGTACGACACGTTCGCCGAACTCGGCGCCGCCGCTCTCGGCGGCCCCGTGCGGACGGTGGCGGCCGCACATCCGCGCGGAACAGGGACGGTCGTGCTCGCGGCCGGAGACCGGGACGGAGCGCGGGGGTTGCTCTCGGCCGTGGGCCGGCTCTGGGAGCGGGGCGTGCCGCTGGACCGTACGGCGCTGGACGCGGGCCGGTCCCGGATCGCCGTGCCGACGTATCCCTTCCAGCGGCGCCGCTACTGGCCCGGAGCCTCCGCTCCCAGGCCCAGGCCGTTGCTGCACCGGCTGGTCTGGGACGACGCACCGCTGACGGTGGGTGCGGGGCCACGTTCCGTCCTCCTGTCGGGCCCAAACTCGCCACTCGCCCGCGCGTTCGCGGACCGGCTCGTGGGGCGGGGCGTGACGGTCCGTCGGGTCGGGGGCGCGCAGACCGACGGAAGGGCGACGGCCGACGCCGGGCCACCCCCCGAGGTCGTCGTGCTCCTCGCAGGCCCTACGGTCGAGCCGGGCTCAGCCGAGGCGACTGACGCATCTGACACGCCTGCGACACTGAGCACGCCCAACGCGTTCAACGCGTCCGCTGCTCCCCCCGCCCTCCACGCACTCGACGCCGCCCACCGCGCCATGGCGACCGAGCTCCAGCACCTGCTGCCAGAGCTCGCGCTCCACCGCCCGCGTGTACTCGTCGTCACCGAGGACGTCCACGTCACCGGCGTCGGTCCCGAACGCCCGTGCCCCGCACAGGCGGTCCTGACCGGACTGACCCTGGCATTGCCGGAGGAGCTGCCCGGTGTCGTGGCCCGCAGCGTCGACCTCTGCTCCCTCGACGAGGTCGCGGCACGCCTCGACGCTCTCGACCACGAACTGGCCGCCCGGCCCGCCGTCCCGGACCACCGCGTGGACCGACCGGAGGCGCCCGCCGTCGCCTGGCGGGCAGGACGTCGCCTGGGCAGGACGACCGAGCCGATCGCCACGCGACCTGCCGCGCCCCACCCCGCGCCGCGCGTCACCGGAGCCGAAGCCGGAACCGGAACCGGAGCCGAAGCCGTGCAGACCGCCACGGGTCCCGTGCCGCAGGCCGAGGGGCTGCCCGCCGACGGTGTGTACCTGATCACCGGCGGAACCGGCGGAGTCGGCGCCGCCCTGGCCCGCGACCTCGCGGGCCGGGGCCGGCCGACCCTTGTCCTGACCGGCCGATCGGCCATGCCGCCCGCCGGGCTGCTCGCCGAACTCCAGGCGCTCGGCGCCACCGTGGAGTACCGCCCCGCAGACGTCTCCCGCGAGGCCGACGTGGACGCCCTGCTGGCCGGACTGCCGCGCCTCGACGTCCTGGTCCACGCGGCCGGGGTCGTGCGCCCCGGCACTCTCCAGGCGAAGACGCCCGACGAGGTGGCCGAGGTCCTGGCCGCCAAGACGCGGGGCGCCGAACTCCTCGCCCGTGGAATCGCGAGGCACGACCTGCGTCCGACCCGGTGCGTGGCGTTCTCCTCGATCGCCTCGGTGCTGCCGGGCCTGGCGGGGGCGATCGGCGACTACGCCGCCGCCAACGCCTACCTCGACTCCTTCGCCGCCGCCGAACGCAGCGCCGGACGACCGTGGCAGTCGGTCAACTTCGCCGCGTTCGCGAACACCGGACTCGCCGCCGCATCCGGACTCGTCGCCGGTACGGGCGCCTCCACTCGCGGCTCCGGCTCCGGCTCCGGTCCCGCGCCGCTGGCGACCGGTGAGGCGCTGGAGGCCCTGCGTACGGCCTGCGGCATCGACGCCGCCCAACTCGTCATCGCCGATCTATCCGCCCAAAAGGGCGCCCCGAGCCGCACGTCGGCCGACGACGTCGCCGTGCCCCCGCCGACTCGGACGGACCACCGACCCCCGCGGAGAACGCAGTCGGGCGGTGTCCGGGACGTCCTGCGGGACCTGCTGACCGAGACGCTCCACCTCTCCTCGGACGATCTGGGTGACGACGTACCCCTGCTCCGCCTGGGACTGGACTCGCTCATGGCCGTCGATCTCGTGAAGCGGCTGGAGAGGGAGCTGGACCGCGACCTGCCCATCACATTGTTCTTCGAGCACCGGACGCTGGGAGAACTGGCCCAAGCACTCGCCGAATCCGAGGCCCCCGCCCTCACCGCTCAGGCCCCCGCGACGGCGACGCCGCCGCCGACCGACGACGAGGCCCCCTTCCCCCTGACGCCGGTCCAGCTCGCCTTCCACGCCCAGGGCGGGCTGTACCCGGAAGTCACGGCGTACGGCTACGTGACCCAGGACGTCCGCGGCCCCCTCGACGCCGGCCTGCTCGGCGTGGCGCTCGGCCTGCTCGCAGATCGTCACCCGATGCTCCGCGTCCGGATCGCTCCCGGTGCTGCGGCGCCCGTGCAGGCCGCCGTACGGCCCGCGCACGACGACGTACGGACTCCCGACTGGTACGAGGTCCGAGACCTGCCCGGCACCGGCCTGAGCGCGGGCGCCGTCGAGGAACCACTCGGGCAGCTCAGGCAGCTCGAAGAGGCCTTGTGCAACCGCCCGTTCGACCTGACGACCGAGGCCCCGATCCGCGCGGTCCTCGCGACCTTCCCCCGTACCGGCAACACAGCCGCCGACTCCGCCCGCCTCATACTCGTCGTGCACCACGCCGTCGCCGACGGCTTCAGCCTGAACGTCCTCGGCCAGGAACTCTGGGCGTTCTACACAGCCCTGTCGCAGGGACGCACCCCAGACCTCCCCCCGCTCACCACGACCTTCGCCGCCTACGCGGCCCACGAGCAGGCCGAACGGTCACAGGGCGTCCTGGCCGAGGACCGGGCGTACTGGCGTCAGGTGCTCGCGCGCGGGAAGGAACCGCTCGCACTCCCCTACGACGGCGACCCGCTGGGCCTCCCCGAACCCCCGCTCCTCGCCCACCAGGTGACCCCCGACCCCGACCTGTCAGCCGCGCTCCACAAGACGGCCGCCGCCCACGGAGTGTCCCTCTTCCACCTGCTCCTGGCGACGTACGCCCGCTGCCTGTCCCGCTGGAGCGGGGGCCGACAGGACGTGTCGGTGAACGTCGCCAGGGCCCGCCGCGAGACGCGCCTGCCCGGCATCGACCGACTGGTGGGGCCGCTGGCCGACACCCTGCCAGTCCCCGTCCACGTCGGCGCGGACGACTCGGTGCACACGCTGGCGGGACGGCTGCGCGACGCGTGGCCCGAGAACGAGCGGCACGGCCGGCTCACGAGCCTGGACATCGCCAGGCTTCTGCCGGCGGACGGCGCGGGACCGCGTACGGGGTCGCCCGCGTCGTTCAGTTTCGCGCGGTTCCCAGTCGCCCTCGACCCCGAGTGCCCGGTGGAGGTCCGCCCGGCCTCTGCGGGAACGGCCTCCGCCGCCACCCGGCTGAGCCTGCTCTGCTGGGAGGCCGACGGAACGCTGTCCTTCTCGTGGAACTTTCCGGCCCGTCTGTTCGACCGGACCACGATCGCCCGCCTCGCAGCTGAGCACCAGGCCGAACTGAGGGAAGCCGCGGGACTCGGCAGGGCCGGCGGACTCGCGGAAGCGCCAGGCCACGACAACGCCGCGGCACTAGCCACCCCCACCCCTAACCCCACCGCCACCGCCACCGCCACCGCCACCGCCACCGCCACCGCCACCGCCACCGCCACCGCCAAGATCGTCACGAACCCCGCCTCTGCCGTCCGGTCGGACATCGCCGCCCGCCTGCTCGCCCAGTTCAGCGCGACACCGAACGCGGTCGCCGTCGACACGGAGGGGGCCACCCTCACCTACGCCGAACTGGACCGGCTGTCCGGCGCGCTCGCCGCCCGCCTGCGCGCCCAGGGCGTGGTCCCGGGGGACCTGGTGGGGCTGCTCACCGAACCGGGCGCCGACGCCGTGACCGGCGTGGTCGGCATCCTGCGGGCCGGTGCGGGCTGGGTCCCGCTGGACGCCGCCCATCCCCCCGTACGTCTGGCGGACCAGCTGGAACGGTCCCGCGCCGGCGCACTCGTCTGCCACACGGCGACCAGCGCGTCGGCAGCGGCCCTGGCTGCGGCGGCAAACATCGCCCTCGTCACGACAGAGGGCCCCGCCCCGAATCCGGCTCCGGCCCCGGACACGTCCCCGAACCCGGACTTCCTCGCCTACGTCATCTTCACCTCCGGCTCCACAGGCCGCCCCAAGGCGGTCCCGATCACCCGCCGTTCGATGACCAACTACTTGGACTGGGCGCTGGCCACGTTCCAGTACCGCAGCGACGACCGGCTCGCCCAGACGGCGTCGCTCTGCTTCGACGCGTCCGTACGCCAGCTTCTGGCGCCCCTGCTCGTCGGGGCGACGGTCGTCACCCTGCCCCGGCAGCTGCTGCGCGACCCCGAGGCGCTGCTCGACCAGGTCGAGCAGGCCCGGATCTCGGTGTGGAGTTCGGTCCCGAGCCTGTGGTCCAGGCTCCTCGAGGCCGCCGAGACGCGGGTACGGGAGGGCGGGCAGGCGCCGGACCTGTCGGCCCTGCGCTGGATCCACGTCGGCGGCGAGGCACTGCCACCCGCCCATGTACGCCGCTGGTACGACCTGTTCGGCCCCGGTCACCGGATCGCCAACCTCTACGGGCCCACCGAGGCCACCGTCAACGCCACCTTCCACATCGTCGATAGCCGCCCCGCCGACGACGTACGGACCCTTCCCATCGGCACGCCCCTCACCGGCGCCCAGGTCGCAGTCGTCACGGCGGAGGGGCGGCCCTGCGCACCGGGTGAACCGGGTGAGCTGCTCATCGGGGGCGTGGGACTCACGCCAGGCTATCTGCACGCACCGGAGCTGACCGCCGCCGCGTTCACCGAACGCGACGGTCGCCGCTGGTACCGCAGCGGCGACCGGGTCCGGCGCGACGCGGACGGGGTCCTCCACTTCCTCGGGCGGCTCGACGACCAGGTGAAGATCCGGGGTCACCGGGTGGAGCCCGGCGAGATCGAGTCCGTGTTCCTGACGCATCCGGCGGTCGCCCGCGCCGCAGTGGTGCACCGTGACGAACGACTGAACGCCTTCGTGGAACGCCGGCCGGGCGTCGCGGCGCCGGATTCCACGACACTGCGCGCGCATCTGTCTCGGACGCTCCCGGAGTACATGCTCCCGACCCGAATCCGCGTGGTCGACGAACTCCCCCTGACGGGGACGGGAAAGATCGACCGCGCCGGTCTGATGGGGACGACGCACGAGAAGCCCGACGACGCACCCGAGGCGCCGACGGGCGCCCCGCCCACGACCCCCACCGAGGTACTGCTCGCCCGCGTCTGGTCAGAACTACTCGATACGGACACGAACGCGAACCCGATCCGACGCGAGGACGACTTCTTCGCGCTGGGCGGCGACTCGCTCCTCGTCCTCCAGGTGTTCGCCCGGCTGAGAGAGGAGATCCAGGCCCTCCCCCGGCCCACGGTCGTGTACACCCACCGCACCCTGGCCGCACTGGCCGCCGCGATCGACACAGCTGTCGACGAAGGCGTCGACACCGACCAAGCGGCCGCCTGCGACGCCATCGAAACCGAAGGCACACACAACGCCCCGGTCCGCTCGCCCATCTCGTCACCCTCTCCCTTCCCCCTCTCCCCCTCCCAGCGAGGCTTCCTGCTGGCGGACGCGATGGCGGCGCCCCACTCCCCCACGGCATGGCTCGCCTGTCTGCGGCTGGACGGGCCCCTGCGGCCCGCCGCGTTCCAGCAGGCCGTCGACGCCTGTGTCGTACGCCACCCGATGCTGCGCACCGTGTTCCCCGCCGGGGTACGCCCGCCGGTCCAACAGGAACTCCCGCCCGCCCTCCGGCTCCCGGTCGACTTCGAGACCCTGGCCGACCCTTCCCTCCTCGCGTCACGGATCGCCGAGGAACGCGGGCGGCGCTTCGAGTCCTGGGCGTGGCCGCTGCTCCGCCTGCGCGTGCTCACCCTGGGGCCCGACGAGCACGCGCTCGTCGTCCATGCCCACCACCTGATAGGCGACGGCTACAGCGTGGCCGTGCTCGGCCGGGAGCTGCTCGCGGTCTACGACCGTGTCGTGCGGGGTGAGAGCGCCGAACTGCCGCCACTGCGCGGCACGTTCCGCGACCACGTCACGCTTCAGGAACGCCCGGCAGCGTCCGGCGGCGCCCGCAGGGCCCGGCTGGACGAGCCGTACCGGCGCCCGGTCCTAGGGGGCCCGGTGACACCCCCGCACCCTCGGCCCCACCTGCACCCGCACCCGCACCCGCACCCGCACCCGCACCACTCCACCGGATTTACCCTGAACACGGACCAGGTCGCCGCCCTGCGCCGGACCGCCACCGAAGCGGGTACGACGCTGTTCGCCCCGGTCCTCACCGCGTACTACCGGGCGCTGGCCGCCGCGACGGGGCAGGAGGACCTGATCCTGGGCCTCGCCGTGTCCGGCCGCGACGACACACACCCGGACGCTCACCTGGCGTTCGGCCCGTATGCGGCGGCCGTGCCCCTGCGACCGGGCCGCCTGCCCGGCGAGGGGACGGCGGGCCCCACGTTCATGGACGACCTGCACGCGGTCGTGGCGGAGGTCGAGGCGGCCCGCACACAGGGGGTGCAGCCGCCGCGGAGTGACGGCGGGCTGCCGCAGGCCGCCCAGTTCTTCTTCACGTTCCTGGACTTCTCGGCGCTCGGGGCCATGAGCGGCGACACGCTCCGCCTGCGGTGGGACGAGGCCGACGCCGAACTCGCGCCGCCGCCGGTAGGGACGGACACGTTCCTGACGGTACGGCCGATCGGCGAGGGAGAACTGCGTGTGACGCTGCGCGCGTCGGCGGCAGCGTTCCCGGACGAAAGCGCCTTCGCTTCGTTCACAAACGCTCTGCGACACGACATCGCCAAGGCAGCCGAAGGCGCAGACACGAACAGCCGCGACAAGAAAAGGCGCAAGAACAACTACAAGAACACCGACTCCCTGGACTCCGCACTCATCGGCTACCTCCCTCCGCCGATCCAACTCACCGCCCTCACCGCCCTCACCGGCGCGCCGTCCACACTCGTCTCCCCCGGCGCCCCACCGGCGGAGGCGTTGCGCGAACACCTGCGGGAGATGCTCTTCCCCGACGGGCGCCCACGGCTGGTGGAGGTGATCGACACACCGCTCGGCCGTTCGGGCTTCGTCTCCCTGCCGCTGTTCGCGGACGAACTGGCGTCGACGCCCGACCTCGCCGGCCGCACGGCCCGAGCCGTCGAGTTGGCTGCGTCGTCGGGCGCCCGGTCAGTCTCGCTCGCGGGCATGATCCCGTCCCTCACGGCGTACGGATTCGGCGTCCTGCGCGAGAGTGACGGCCCGACGGCCCTGACGACCGGGCACGCGGCGACCGCGGTGTCCGTGGTCAAGACCGTCCACTCGGCCCTCACGCGGACGGGCCGCGAACTGGCCGGCCTCACCGTCGCGGTGGTGGGCCTGGGATCGATCGGCAGCTCATCCCTCAAACTGCTCCTGACGCTCGCAGCCCAGCCACCGGCCCGGCTGCTCCTGTGCGACATCGCGGGCAGCACGCCACGGCTCCGCACGCTGGCCGAGGACCTGCTCTCCCGGGGCCTGGCCCGGAACGTCGAGGTCCACGAATCCGGGCCGGGCGCGCTTCCGCCTGCGGTCTACGAGGCGGATCTCCTCGTCACGGCGGTCAGCGGAGGCGGCGCGATCCTCGACATATCACGGCTCCGGCCGGGCGGGATCGTCGTCGACGACTCGTTCCCTCACTGCTTCGACACGACGAAGGCACTGGCCCGGATGCGGGAACGAGGCGACGTCCTGATCGTGGGCGGCGGCCTGCTGTCCGTCGGTGCAGGCGGTTCAGGTGGTTCAGGCGGCGAGGAAGCCGTACGGCGGCGAACGGCCCCGGGGCTGCCGCCGGCCGTGGCGGCGGCATACGCGGCACAGCCGTGGCTCCCCGACACCATCGCGTCGTGCCGACTGGAGTCGCTGCTGCACGCAGCGAACCCGGAACTCCCGCTGGTCCACGGCCTGGTGGACGGACGGCGGGCGCTGGAGTACTGGCGGGGCATGGAAGCCGCGGGGATCGAGGCGGCCCCGCTACACCTCCTGGGCCACACCGTCGCCACTTGGAAGGAGGCTCTCAAGGGGTTCTAGCCCCTTCCGACCACCCACACGCCCGATCCGATGTGTACCGACGGCGTCGGTGCGCACCGGATCGGGCGGGATGGAAGACGATCGCTCAGGCGGCGGCTCTCCATCAGCAGGCGCAGCTGGTGCACGGTGGGGCCGAGCATCTGGGCGACGTCTGATCCCCTCGTGCCACGGGCGGCCGCCACAAGGGGCGAGTCAAGGTGGCGGCGCCGTGGGCCGATATCCGGTATATGTCGCACGCACACACACGCCGTACCGCTCTCACGACCGGGGTCCTGCTGGGCGCCGGAGCTCTCCTCGGCGCCGCCGCCCCGACCGGCGGCACCAGCAGAGTCCTTGCCGAACACCGCCTGAGCGACCGGCTGGTCGAGCTGACCATGGACTCCCCCGCTCTCGGCGGCCGGAGCGCGGTGGCTCTGCTGACGCCGCGCGGCTGGGACCGGCGCCGCCCCGGCGACCGCTGGCCCACTCTCTATCTGTTCGCGGGCGGAGACGGCGACCACACAACCTGGACAAGCCTGTTCAAAGTGCAGGACCTGGCGGAGCTGCGCGATGTTCTGGTGGTGATGCCGGGCATGCCGCTCTTCGGCTTCTGGACCGACTGGTGGAACCACGGCAAAGGAGGCTCCCCCCAGGTACGCACCTATTTCCTCCGTGAAGTCGTTCCCCTGGTGGAACGTGACTACGGCGCCGGGCCCAACAGGGCGGCGGCGGGCGAGTCCCAGGGCGGATTCGGCGCCCTGGGACTGGCCGCTCGTGTCACGGGACTGTTCGGCGCCGTCGCCGCTTTCGGGGCGCCCGTGCACCCGGTCCGGCACCCGGAGATGTGGCTCTCCGGTGCGAAGTTCGTCGGCGTGGACGGCTACGCGATCTTCGGCGACCCGTGGGAGCAGTGGAAGACCTGGCTCGACTGGGATCCGTACCATCACGCCCGGGGACTACGTCACACACCCGTCTACCTCGCCTCCGGCGATGGAACGCCCGGTCCGCTCGACGGCGACGAGCCCGATCCCCACATCCCCGGCACCGAGAAGTGGGTCGCGCTCGCCGACGACGCAGTCGTATCCGTCACCGAAGCCGTATGCGGCGAGGAGACACGGATGCTCAGCGACCGTCTCACGTCTCTGGGCGCACCCGTGACCACCCACATCTATCCAGGTGGGCACACCGGCACCTACGGCCACAGGGAACTGCGCCACGCCCTGCCGATGCTGACGGCGGCGCTACGCCAGTGACGCTCGCTCGGCCGAATTCCGTGTACCGGCTCAGTGCCTAGGCACTCACGAGCGGTGGACGGTGCGACGCCCTCGGCCGCGGCCCTCAGGCAGGAGTCGGCGCGCGCACGGCCAGCAGGTCGTTCCAGGTCCCGGGGCGCCAGGGGCAGGGCGTTCCAGGAACATCGGCACCCGTCAGGTGGGCGACGAGCGACTCGCCGGCCTCCGTAACGGCCGGCGGCCGAGACGGGGCCGACCATGGTCGTCTCGACCGCCCAGCCGTTGCGGATCCATACGCGCTCAAGGCATCCACAAAGTCAACGCCCCCGGCGGCCAGAGGTCATATCCCCGGAGGGGATGAAGGCCGAGGACCCCGCCTGCGCCGAGCTGTCGGTGTGCCGGAGCTCGGCGAGGAGTTCATTCTGTCCGGCCAGGAGTTCGGTGAGGATGCGCCGTGCGGCGCGCAGGAGTTCCGCCACGTCGCCGCCGGCGAGGGCGTAGCTGACGGTGGAACCGTCACGAATGGAGATCACAATGCCGGACCGTCTCAGTACCGCGAGTTGCTGGGAGAGGTTCGACGGTTCGATCTCGATCTCGTTCAGGAGTTCGCGCACGGGTACGGGACCGTGCTGGAGCAGCTCCAGTACACGGATCCGGACGGGATGCCCGAGCATGCGGAAGAACTCCGCCTTGGCCTGATACAGCGGCGTCTGCATGCGACAACACTCCCAACCCGCGGTTCGGCCGTTCCAGGGCCGGCAGCTGGACCTGCCGGATCCTCGGTGCCCAGCCCCAGCCATCCTCCCGTCTCCCGGCCCGGCCTGCCCTGGCCTGATCACATTCAGATGTGCCGAGTTGAAGACTCTTTCAACTCATGGGCAGGCGGAGCCGGGAAACGAGGAGACGGCTACAGCTCCAGTTCCGCCTCGATGCGCCTGAGCTGGTGCCGGGCCATGGCCAGGTTCGCCCGGCCCTTGTCCAGGACGAGGTACAGGAACAGGCCGTTGCCCCCGCGGCCCGTGATCAGCCGCATGAGGTGGTACTGGCTGCCGAGGGTGATCAGCACATCCTCGATGTCCTCCTTGAGACCCAGCATCTCCATCGTGCGGACGTTCGCACGGATCACATCGGTGTTCCCCGCGGCGGCCACCGTCAGATCGAGATCCTTGCCCCCGCCCAGTGTTCCCAGCGCCATGCCGCTCGTGTAGTCGACCAGCGCAGCCGCCACGCTCCCCTCGATCGAGGTCATCGCCTCCTTCAAAGACGTCTCCACAGTCAGCATCCGTACCCGCTCCCTCTGTTCTGGACGACGCCGGCCGGCCTCACACCCCGGCCGAGTGATGACCGCAGACGCTACCCACGCGCTGCCAGGAGTTACGGGAACACCGGGAACACGGCAGGAAACCACCCCCAGTGCCCTAGCATTCGCCCCGCGAGGAATGCCCGTCGACGCACGAGGCACCATCGAGCTCAAGATGCCCCGTCCCCACTCCGGCCGGGCCGACTCCCCGGCAGATCGGCGTCCCCGCTCAGGCCACTCCTGCCACCGGTCTTCAAGACCAACCGGAAACCGACAGGACAGCAGCCCTCAAACGGCCCAGCTAACGCCGAACGCAGCCAACTCGCCCCGCAGAAACGCATTCGCACCCCGGCGAGAGCCACACCGAAAATCGCCGCGGGCGGGGTGTACGCGGCGCTGTGGCGGTCCTGGAACGGCGGGAGCTGACTCCGGCTGGCCGAGCCGTGCGGGGCGGGCCGGGTTGCCGTCCTCCCCGCACGAGAAAATCCAAAGGTCCTCTCGCGGCGATCCTGCACGGGCGCGCCTCACCGCAGGACGGGGCCGATCTGCGGAATTCCCCTTCCCGAAACCTGCGTGACGCGGGAGACCCCCGACGCAATGGGTGGCCGTGCAGGATTCCACCGTTGACGGGTTTCCGGCCAGGTGGCTAACGTCCCAGCCATGAGACCCCGCGCCCACGCAGACATGATCGACGAACTGGACCGCCGCGTCATCGCCGCCCTCCAGCTCAACGGCCGTGCCTCGTGGAACTCCATCTCCCGCTGGGTGGGAGCCAGCGAGACCACCGCGCAGCGGCGCTACCAGGCGCTGCGCGAGCGGCGGCTCGTCCATGTGGTCGGCGCGCTGGAGCTGGACCGCACCGAGAGCGGTTCCTCCATGCTGGTGCGCGTGCACGCCAGGCCGGGCAAGGGGCTGGAGCTCGCCGAGCTGCTGGCCGCGTGCCCGGAGACGCGGTTCCTGGCCGTCGTCACCGGCACGGCCGACCTGATCGTCGACTTCGTCGCCCGGGACAACGAAGAGCTCATGAGGCTGCTGTTCACCGACCTCCCGGGCGCACACCTGATCACCAGCACCGAGTGCGTCGCCGTCATCCGCAGCTTCACCTCGGCGGCGATGTGGGACACCGGCCTGCTGCCCGCCGAGGCCGTCGCCGACCTGCGGCCCGCCACGCTCGCCCCACCGTGCGACCGTGACGACTGGGACCGGGCGCCACAAGCGCTCTCCGGTCTCGAACAGGCCGTCGCCGACGGTCTCGCCCAGGACGGGCGGCTGCCGATCAGCGCGTTGGCGCGTCGGCTGGACCGCAGCGAGTCCAGCGTCTCGCGCGCCCTCGACCGGCTCGTGGAGCGCGGAGTCCTGCACTTCCGCACCCTGGTCGAACCGGCGCTGCTCGGGTACCAGGCCGAGTTCATGGTGTGGCTCTCCATCGAGCCGGACCAGCTCGACGCCGCGGGCCGGCAGCTCGCGCGTCACCCCGGCACCAAGTTCCTGGCCGCCGCCACGGGCCGGTTCAACCTGGTCGGCCACATGGTGCTGCCCCGCCGTACCGACCTGTTCCGCTACACCGGAGAGGTCATCGGCGCCCTGCCGGGGCTCAACGCCTCGGACGTCACCGTGCACCTCGCCACCCTGAAGGGCGCCTGGACCCGGCTGGACCAGGCCGTCTGACCCGCCCGCGGGGGGGCAAGCCCCGCGAGCACTCCGCCCCCGGCGGCCCCGAGCCGCACCCGGCCGGTACATCCGCACATCCGCACATCCGCCCTCAAGCGCAACGGCACGTCCGGCGTACGCCGACGGCCTCCCCACACGTACCCGCACCCCACCCGTACCCGCACCCCGCCCGGGCGCCCAGCCCGCCGCGGGCACGGACCAGGCTGTCCGTCCGCCGAGCGCGCACCTCACCCCCGAGCCCACCCCGGAGAGCACCATGTCCACACCCGATCCGGAGACCACGACGCCGAGCTGGCAATGGCCCGAGAGCCGGTGGCGACGCCACGTCGAGGCGGTCCGCGCCGGTCAGCCGCTGCGGCCGGAGCGCTGGCCGGACGGCGCCCGGGTCGCGGTCGCCCTGTCCTTCGACTCCGACCACGAGACCATCCCCCTGCGCGACGGGCAGACCAGTCCCGGACTGCTCGCCCAGGGCGAGTACGGGGCGCGGGTCGGCGCACCGCGGGTCCTGGAGCTGCTCGCCCGCTTCGGGGTCCCGGCGACGTTCTTCATGCCCGCCGTCTCCGCGCTGCTCCACCCAGAGGAGGCCCGCGCGTACACCCGCGACGGCCACGAGATCGCCGTCCACGGCTGGATCCACGAGCGCAACACGCTGCTCGGCGCCGAGGACGAGAAGGAACTGATCGGCCGGGCCCTGGAGACCCTCACCGACCTCACGGGAGAGCGCCCGACCGGTATCCGCACGCCGTCCTGGGACTTCTCGGACTCGACCCTGCGGACCATCCTCGACCTCGGCTTCGCCTACGACTCCTCGCTGATGGCGGACGACGAGCCGTACGAGATCCTGGCCGAGGGCGACCCCACCGGGCTGGTCGAGATCCCGGTCGACTGGATCCGCGACGACGCGCCTTACTTCACCATGGACCGCTACGGCGCCGTCCGCCCCCACAGCCGTCCCCGCGACGTGCTGGAGATCTGGACCGACGAGTTCGACGCCGCCTACCGCGCGGGCGGCGTCTTCCAGCTCACCCTCCACCCGCATGTGATCGGCCACCGCTCACGGCTGACCGTCCTGCGCGAACTGCTGGACCACATCAGCGCGCACCCCGGCGTCTGGTACGCCACCCACGCGGACCTGGCCCGGGCCGTCCGGACCGCCGCCTCCGCCCCTCACAACCCGGAGCAGCCCTCATGAGCACCGAGTCCCAGACCGCCCCGGCCGCGAACAACGCGCACAACGCGCACAAACTCAACGGCAAGCAGCGCAAGGCCATCGTCGCCGGCACCATCGGCAACACCGTGGAGTGGGTCGACTGGGCCCTCTACTCGATCTTCGCCAAGATCATCGCCGTCGAGTTCTTCCCCTCCGGCAACGGCGCGGTCGCCCTGCTCGCCACGCTGGCCGTCTTCGCCGTCGGCTTCGTCATGCGGCCCGTCGGCGCGGCCGTGCTCGGCGTCTACGCCGACCGCCACGGCCGCAAGAAGGGCATGACCCTGACGGTCGGGCTGATGGCCGGCGCCGCCTTCGTCATCGCCCTGACCCCGAGCTACGAGACCATCGGCGTCCTCGCCCCGCTGGTGCTGCTCGTCGCCCGGCTGGTCCAGGGCTTCTCCGCAGGCGGCGAGTTCGGCTCCTCCTCGGCCTTCCTCGTCGAGTCCGCCGCCACCGGCCGCCGTGCCTTCGCCGGATCGTGGCAGCAGGTGTCCGTCGCCGGCGGCGTGCTGATCGCCTCCCTGCTGGGGACCGTCACGACCTCCCTCCTCAGCGACGAGACCCTGCACGCCTGGGGATGGCGACTGGCCTTCGTCGTCGGCGGGCTGCTCGGCCTGGTCGGCCTGTGGCTGCGGGTCTCGGTGGAGGACACCGACTCCTTCACCCGGGCCCAGAGCTCGGGCCGCACCCGCTCCAACCCGCTGAAGGCGATGTTCGTCGAACACCCCGGCGCCGCGCTGCGGGTCGCCGGCATCACGATCGCGGGCACGCTGACGTACTACATCTGGGTCAACTACCTCCCGACGTACGCCAATCTCACCACCGGTATCCCGCTGAGCAGCGCCCTGCTCTCCCAGACGCTCTGTCTGATCGTCTTCGTCGTCCTGCTGCCCTTCGTCGGCCTGCTCTCCGACCGCCTCGGCCGCAAGCCGACCATGGCGGCCTTCGCGGGCGGGTTCGTGGTGCTGGCCTGGCCGCTGCTGCACCTGCTGGACAACAGCTTCCTCAGCCTGTTCCTGGTGCAGTTGGTGGGGATGCTGCTGATCCTCGGGTACTCCGCCAACTGCGCGGTCATCATGGCCGAGCAGTTTCCCGCGGAGATCCGGGCCACCGGCATCGCCCTGCCGTACGCGCTGGCCGTCGCCCTCTTCGGCGGCACCGCCCCGTACCTCACCACCTGGATGCACGAGAGCGGCCACGGCAACGTCCTGTGGCTGTACGTCTCCGGGGCCTCGCTGGTCTCCTTCCTCGTCTACGTGACGATGCCGGAGACGAAGAACAAGGAGTTCCACTGATGCGCCACGTCCTCGTCACGGGCGCGGCCGGAGGCATCGGCGCGGCGATCGCCGAGGAGTTCGCCGTGGCGGGCGCCGTCCTCACCTTCGCCGACCGCGACCCCGACGCCCTGGACCGCCTGGTCGCCCGGTTCGACGACACGCCTTGCCGCGCCCTGGGGCTCACCGCCGACCTGAGCGACACCGAGGCCCCGGCGGAGCTCGTCCGGCGGGCATGGGCGGCACAGGGGCCGGTCGACGTCCTGGTCAACGCCGCCGGGGTCTACCCGTCCCTCGACATGGCCGACGTGGACGCCACGGCGTGGGACCGGCTCTTCGCCGTCAACCTGCGGGCCCCCGTACTGGCCACCGCCGCCTTCGCCAGGCTGGCCGTCGAGCACGGCCGGGGCGGCGCGGTGGTCAACATCTCGTCGGGCTCGGCGCTGCGGGCCCGGCCCGGCGGCGGCCCGTACGCCAGCTCCAAGGCCGCGCTGGAGACGGCCACCCGGGCGGCCGCCCTCGAACTGGGCGCCCACGGCATCCGCGTCAACGCGGTCAGCCCCGGATTCGTCCCGGTCGACAGCGCCTGCAACCCGGTCTCCGAGGAGTACGCCGCCGCGATCGGCGCCAACCCCCTCGGCAGGGCCGGGACCCCCGAGGACGTCGCCCGTGCGGTCCGCTGGATCGCGGGTGAGGACGCCGCCTGGATCACCGGCGAGATCCTGCGGGTCGACGGAGGGTCCAGCGCCGGCGCCCTCCACCTGCCCCGGATCTGGCCCCCGGACCCGGCCGACGGCGCCCACCGCCCTTCCACCACCGCTGTACCCGCAACGGCCCAGGCCACGAAAGGACATCCCGCATGAGCAGCGACACCTACACGGTGGTCGGAGCCGGGGCCATCGGCGGAACGCTCGCCTTCAGCCTGGCCCGGGCCGGGCACCGGGTCCGCCTGGTCGACACGGACGCGGCGCACGTCGCGGCCATCCGTGAGCGAGGGCTGACCGTCGCCCGGGGCGAGCACCGCGAGAGCGTACGCGTCGAGGCGGTGACCCCCGACGCCTACGAGGGCCCCGTCCACCGGGTGCTGTTGGCGGTCAAGGCCCAGGCCACCGGCGCCGCCCTCGACTGGATCACGCCCCGGCTCGCCCCGGACGGCTGGGTCGTCTCCCTGCAGAACGGCTTCAACGAGGAGCTGATAGCGAAAAAGGCCGGGCCGGAGCGTACCGTCGCCGCCTTCGTCAACATCTTCGCCGACGTCATCGAGCCCGGCGTGATCCTCGACGGGGGCGCCGGGGCCCTGGTCGTCGGCGAGCACGGGGGCGCCGCCCTGTCCGAGCGGGTCGGCTCCCTCGTCGCCGATCTGCGGAGCTGGGGCCCCGCCGTGGCCAGCGACAACGTCGAGGGTTACCTGTGGGCCAAGGCGGGCTTCGGCGCCATGCTGGCCGCCACCGCCCTGGCCGACGCCCCGATGGCCGAGCTGATCGACCGCCACCCGGCGACGATGGACGCGGTGGCCGCCGAGGTCTTCGACGTGGCCGACGCCCTGGGGATCGCCCTGGAGCCCTTCGACGCCTTCGAACCCGAGGCGTTCCGCCGCACCGCCGACCCCGCCGTACGCCGCGCCGCCACCGCGCGCCTCACCGCCTGGCTCCGTACCCAGTCCAAGGACCGCAGCGGAATCTGGCGCGACCTAGCGGTACGCCGTCGGCCGGTCGAGGTGACCACCCACTACGCGGAGGTCTTCGCCCAGGCCGAACGCCACGGGGTCGACACCCCCGTCCTGCGCGCCGTCATCGACGATCTGCGGGAACTGGAGCGCGACCCCGGCCTGATGGCGGAGGCCCGGCTGGACGCCCTGGACCGCCTGACGGCCACCGGCCCGGCGGTCCCGGCCGCCGCCTCCGCCTCCGCCGAGAGCGTCACCGGCGCTCCCGGGGAGGAGCGCGCGGGCGCGGTGCGGGCGTGGCTGGAGGCCCGCCGCGAGGAGATGGTCTCCGACCTGGCCGCCTACACCTCCCTGGAGAGTTCCAGCACCGACCTGGCGGCCCTCGACGCCTGCCTGACCTGGCTGCGCCACTGGCTCGACGGGTCCCTGGGCGCACCCGGGGCCGAGGAGATCCAGGCCCGCGAGGAGACCGGCGACATCCTGATCCGCCGCTACCCGGGCGCCGGCGACCGCCCGGTCCTGCTGCTGGGCCACTACGACACGGTCTGGCCGACCGGAACCCTGGAGCAGTGGCCCTTCCGGCGCGACGGCGACCGGATCACCGGCCCCGGCGTCTTCGACATGAAGGCCGGGCTGGTGCAGGCCGTATGGGCCCTGAAGGCGCTGGACGCGCTCGGGCTGCCCCGCCCGGCCTGCACGCTCCTGCTCAACGGCGACGAGGAGACCGGCAGCCTCGCCTCCAGCGAGGCGATCATCGACGAGGCCCGCGACAGCCGCGCCGCCCTGGTCTTCGAGGCCGCGGCCGACGGCGCCCTCAAGACGGCCCGCAAGGGGGTCGGCCTCTTCACCCTCACCGTCGCCGGCAGCGAGGCGCACGCCGGCCTCGACCCGGAGGCCGGGGCCAGCGCGGTCGAGGAACTAGCTCACCAGATTCTGCGCCTCACCGGCCTGCGCGACCACGAGGCGGGCACCTCGCTCAACGTCGGCGTGATCGAGGGCGGCACCCGTAGCAACGTCACCGCCGGTCAGGCGCTCGCCCGGCTCGACGTCCGGGTGGCCACCGCCGCCGAACAGGAGAGGATCGGCGCCGCGCTGGCCGCACTGCGGCCCGTGGACCCGCGTACCTCCCTGGAGGTGTCCGGCGGCTGGAACCGACCCGTCTTCGAACGCACCGCCCAGGTTGCGGAGTTGGCGGAGCTGGCCCGGGAGTGCGCGGCCCCGTTCGGCCTGGAGCTCAGGGAGACGGCGGTGGGCGGCGCCAGCGACGGCAACTTCGTCGTGGCCGCGGGCGTCCCCGTCCTCGACGGCATCGGCGCGGTCGGCTCCGGCGCCCACGCCCGCTCCGAGAACACCTCGGTGAACGGGATGGTGCAGCGCGCGGCGCTCACCGCGCTGGTGCTGGCCACGCTGGCCGAGGACTGAACCGCCGGGGGCGGGGAGCGCCGCGCCACCGGCGTGGTCGGTCTCCCCGCCCTTGTCCCGGTAGCAGCGCCGGTTCGACGACCACGGCCCGACGATCCGTCCCCGGCACGGTGCTGGCGGCCGGCAGCAAGGCCCTCGGCGCGTCCGGGCACCGTACCGTCCTGGTCGGAACGTCCGTACGGCCCGACGATGACCTCCCTGCGTCCCAACTTGTCACTGGTGGGCCGAGGTTCGCGTGAGGGAGGACGGCCTGCCGTGCCCACCGTTCGTCTGCGGCGCCGCCGTCGAGAGGGGGCGACGGAGGGCAGGTTGTCGTCCGACCCGCCTCGGTCCAAGCTGCGGGCCCCCCGAAGGATTCGGAGGGCCCGCGCGGCTTTCTGCAGGGAGAGGAGAAGCGGAGGTACTGGCGGGCACCATCCGCCTCGACGGGGTCCGCTTCCGCTGCGCAGCCGGCCCGGTAGGCGTCAGCCCATGCGTCGGCCGGGAGCGGTCCCCGTTGGGCCGGGGTGGACTGAACAGAGCCGGGGCCCGGCTCTCCCACCCGGCTCTGCTACGGCCAGCCCTGCTTCACCTTGGCGGGAGCGGTGTTCCAGCTCTTAGGTATGAACGTGATGACGTAGGCTCCCCGGTCGAAGTCCGCGTACCCGGAAGACCAGTTCCGGAACTTGCTCTCGTATACGTGCATGGGTCCCAGGTCGCTATTGGGTGCGTGATAGTGGTTGCCGTGGGTCCATACGGTCTTCTCGGCGTCCGCTTCTGTCTGAGCACCGAACCAGCCGTAGTCGAAATTGATCCAGCTTTCGCCGGGGTTGGCGGGACTGCGCGAAATATTCCTGTCCTTCGACATGTCGACCAGGCCAGTGCCTTGGTCGGGGCGGAAGGCATCCGGGTCGCCGTACTTCCTCTTGTCAGAGGAGCCCTGCTGGTCCTGCCCGCTCCAGAAGTGCTTCGAATGGATCACCGCCTTCATCTTGGATGGATCGTAGTTGCCGCCATCCTTTTCCTTGAAGGACGGTGTATTCCTCAGCGCCGAGTAGAGGTTCGAGCGGCTGTCCTCGTGGAGCAGAGCGTCATCGTTCTTCGCGAGCTCCGTCTTGAGGTTTTCGAGATAGGCCCCCTCGTCGTGGGAATTCTCCAGGGCCTTGTTCATCATGGACGCCACATCACGAGCCCGCTTGAAACCCTTCCCCTCGTCGAAACTTCCCTTGGCGATACGGCCCTCGAACTCCGCACGAGTTTCATTGGGACGGGGTTTGGTGTTCCTCAGGTCGTTCCTGTACTTGTCCTCGTCGAAGAACGCGAACGCTAGTTTGTTCGTCGGGTAGAGGCCAGAATTGACCCAGGTGATGCCAACGCAACCGTAGGACAGCCTTTCTCGCTGCTCCCGGGTCATCTGCTGCGCCTTGCCGTCGCGGTGACTGTAGACCTGCTGCCACTTGCGGATGTAGTTGTTGACGACCGTTGTCGACCTGCCTCCGACGGCCCGGTACGTGTCAGGCATCCTGTCGAGCGGCTCGGCGGGAGGAGTCTCCCTGTCGTCGGCAGCGTCGGCCGCCCCGGAGGAAGCGCTGGCGCTCGGCGGCGAATCCGCCGGGGACTCGCCAGGCCGGCCCAGAGCCAGAGCCCTTTCGTTGAGCGCGTTGATGGTCCTGACGTCATTCGCCGTCAGGTCGTGCGTCTCGGCGTACGACTCCTCCTTCTCGCCGTTGCCGCTGCCGGCGGCCCGACTGACCGGCGGCATGAATCCAACAGTGCATAGGACCGCACTCACAGTCGCGATGGCGAGGAAGTTCCGGCGTTCATGCATGTAGATCAATAGCTCCTTTGTGGTGAAATCCCATGGGACAAGGGGGCGTGCGAGAGCACGACGCGTGGAGAGGTTTTGCAGGCGAGCTGCCGCTCACAGCCGAGGCCGTGCTTCTCCTGCACAGCAGCGCCGGCAGGCTGCCGCCGCGCAGCGGACGGACGCAGTGAATGCGGAATTCAGCGGCGGCGATGAAGTCGCAGCCGGTCAGACCGTGGCGCCCGGGTCGGGCGGGCCAGTGACTCGCTGCATCGGGGTCGCCGCCGAGGCGACGACGCGGGCCCGGTCCGGGCAGTCTGGGTCGCCGAAGCGGACCTCGACGCGCGAGTGGGAGCGCAAGAAGCCGGCACCGGGGTCAGGCGAACCCGGCCGGGGCGCAGACGAAAGGTGCGCGGCCCTCGAACCTCTGCTGCGCGACGTTGCCCGTCAGGACCAGGGACCAGATACCCGGGCAGTGGCCCGCAGGACACTGAACTGGAAGTCGGCCCGCAGGCCGTCCAGTTCCATTCAGCGGAAGGGGTTTTCGTCGTCCGCACTGACCGTAGCGGCGGCCGCTGGGGCAGTCGTGTCCGCGGTGGCTGCCTGCGCTCCCTGCGCGAAGGGCAGGGCCCGGGGCGCGGTCACAGCGCCGGTGGTGAGGGCACGGAGAGCGGTTCGACGTATCACGTCTCGGCTCCTGTCTGAGTGATCAGTTGGATACGAGCAGTGATCATTGCCTCGAGTGAACTCCCTGGCAACAACACGGCTTCAAAACCGGCCAGTCCGTCTTGCAGGACGGTATCTGGCCATGCATCCGACCCAGACCGGTGCGGAGATGTCATGCGGCTGCGTTCACCTGCTTGTCGCGTGTGGTCCGCGGCGAGATGGACGAAGAGCCTCATACAGCGGCGGCAATCCAGCTGCGGGAGCTCCGTCAACCCGCTCCGAGCCGCAGCCGAATGGGCCCCAGCCCACCAGAAGGACGGAAAGATCTTCGCCATTCGTTGCCGCGGCCCCCAGCCCGTTTCGCGTTCCTCACGAAGGCCGGCACGGCCCCTCGCCTTCCATAACAAGGCTGGTAAAGCCCCGTGAAGAGACCTCCAAGTCATCGACACCGAGCCCTGACAGGCGGCGCGGGTCGACTGTGATGCCGGGCGCACGCATGATCAACGGCTTGAGCCCCTGCGACGCAGTCCTAGGGCGTGCTGGGCCAGTTGGACCTCTCCCTCGAGGAGGCGGTCGCCGTGCCGGCCTCGGTGCCCTGCGCTGGGCCGACTTGACCCGTGCGCAGCGCGAGCGCCTGGTGCACCAACCGGCCGATCGCCGCTGCGCTGCTGGTCGCCGCCAAGACGGTGGAGGCCAGGCGCAAGCAGCAAGGTCACAGTGTGCACCCTTGAAACTCCTTCTCACGCGAACGAATGGGTCCCCCAAGGCCCTAACCAAGCGCCTGGACGTCTCGCGCCTGACGGTGCAGCGACCGCGCCTCCGGCAGTGAGGTGCCTCACATTCTTGGCATCGAAGCCAACGGACCATGCCCACGGCTGGCTTTTAAGAGTGTGACCATGTTCGAAACGCGGGCCCTTGTCGGGCTGCGCACCTCCGAGTACGCCTGTCTCGACGAGAAGCACCACATCTGCCTCGACCCCGCCGGAGCCGCGCTCCCCGCCGGTCCGCCTCCCCGTACGCGCCTCCCCGTCCCGGTGAAGCCGCTCGGAGAACGGAAGCCCACGAACCCGCCGAACCGGCGCGCTAGGGCCCATCCGATACCTGCTCGCGCCGTGCCGGTGGTGCCGTCCGGCCCGGCCAGCGGCGAAGTGGCCTACCGCGGCAGCAACGGCCGGGACAAGGTGGACACGCGCCCATGACCACATCAACGGTGTTCCTGCGGGCCGGCGAGGTGACCGCCATCGCCGGTGGCAGCGGTGCGGGCAAGACCACGCTGCTGGAGGCGCTCGCGGGGCGATGCGCGGGCGATGCGATGGGGTTCGTACCGCAGGACGACATTATTCACCGCGAACTGCCGGTCGCCCGCACCCTGCAGTACGCGGCGCGGCTGCGCATGCCGGCTGGGACGAGTGCGGCCGCTGTGGACGCGGCTGTGACGCGGGTGATCGGGGCCCTGGGGTTGACCGGGCACGAGCGTCAGCCGGTGGCCACGCTCAGCGGGGGTGAACGCAAGCGGGTCAGCATCGCCGTGGAACTGCTGACCCGGCCAGAGGTGCTCTTCCTCGACGAGCCGACTTCTGGACTGGATCCGGCCACCGGCGCCGAACTCCTCGCCACCGCAAAGCAGCTGGCCGCGGACGGAACAGCTGTCGCCCTCACCACCCACACCCCGGCAGATCTGCTGCGCGCGGACCGTGTGCTCTTCCTCGGGCAGGGCGGAGAAGTGGTGTACGACGGACCCCCGCAGGAGCTGTGCGCAGCCTTCGGCGCGCCGACGGTCGAGGAGGTGTACGGGAGAGTCGCCTCCGGAGTCCACCCCGCCCTGGCAGGTGCGGCGGCGCCATCCGGTCCTGGAGCAGCGGCTTGGCCGCCCCCTCCCGGTGTCGGTGGACCGGGTGAAACCCGGCCGGCCGACGGGGGGACGGCATCGGGAGGAGGTGGCGACGCAGCCCCCGACGCCGCGACGAGCCCCCAGGCAGGAGTGAGACGGCTCGGCGCGGTGCGCCAGTGGGCGCTGCTCACCCGCCGAAACGCCGATATCCTCAGGCGCGACCGGCTGTCGCTGGCCGTGCTGGGCGGGTCACCGGTGATGATCGTGGCGATGTTCGCGGTGCTCTTCAAACCCGGAGCCTTTGACCCCGCTGCCCCGATGCCCTCGTCTTCGGCGATGATCCTCTTCTGGATCGCCTTCGGCGCCTTCTTCTTCGGCCTGGCTTATGGCCTGCTCCAGATCTGTGCCGAACTGCCGGTCGTCCGAAGGGAACGGCGCACCGTGCTCCGGCTGGGCCCCTACGTCCTGGCCAAACTGACCGTGCTGCTTCCCGTGCTCGCCGCGGCGGACGTGCTGCTGCTGACCGTCCTGCGCGCGCTGGACCGGCTGCCCGACGCCGGCTGGGACGTGTACGGACCGTTGTTCGCCACGACGCTGCTGGCTTCAGCCGCGGCGCTTGCGCTGGGCCTGCTCGCCTCCGCCTGCGTCTCCCAGCCCGCCCAGGCCACGCTGCTGCTGCCGCTGCTCTGCTTCCCCCAGGTACTGTTCTCCGGCGCCTTCGTGCCCGTGCCGCAGATGGCGCTGCCCGGCCGAGTGCTCAGTTACGCGATGACCAACCGGTGGGCATACGAGGCGCTGGGCAGCGGTGCCGGACTGGAGTCGCTGTGGACCAACGGGCATTCCCCGCTCGGTCCGCCGCTGCTCGCCTCCTACGGCGACTCCTTCAGCCACCCGGTCATCCTGAGCAACGCACTCCTGGCGGGCTTCACCCTGCTCTTCCTCGCCGCAACCTGGATCGTGCTGGCTCGTAGGTGCCGCCGCTCGGCAGAGAGGAAGGGTCTCGGGACGTACTGATCACGGATGCTGCCTGCCCGCGGCAGGCGCTGAGCAGGATACTTGCGAGACTCCGACACGGGGCTGTGGCGGCCTGCGGACATGCCAGAGCTGCGCGTTCACCGGCCGCGTGGGCTGAGATCCCCGACGCGGAAACGCATTTGCCTGGACTGGCCTTCCTGGTTGCGGTGACACCCGACGAGGATCCGGACCTGGAGTCGACCGTCCACAGCCACAGCCAGCAGGAAGATCCTGAAGCAGTGGAATGATCACGCAGTGGCTGGCGTGATCACGGCGTCGGGCACGTCACTGCGGTACGGACGACGAACACTCACACCTCATGCAACGACCGCCAAGGACGCCAGCCACAAAGCATCCCTAACTGCCAACTACCTAGATCGGACGCCTTCTTAGCAGGTCAACCGGGATGGGAGACCCGCCGTGAGTGGTGCCCGGTCGCGGTAGGTGTCCTCGACGAAGCGCAGAAAGGCCTCGACGTCGGCACGGTTGGAGGAGAGGCCGAGGGAGACCCGTACCGCGCCGCCCGAGGGCAGGTCAAGCCGTCCCAGATAGTCGTCGATCGTCCCCGTCGTCCCCCGCGCCGCGCGCCGCAGATCCGGCACACCGATGCCGAATGCGGCCTCGCCCGCGCCCGGATTGCAGAAGCAGCCGGTGCGCAGCGAGATGCCGTGGGCCGCGCTGTCCCGGCTGACGATCCGTTCGTCGATGACCGCGCCCTGCGCGTCCAGGAGGTTGAACGACACCGTGCCGCCGCGCATGTCGGTGCCCGCAGGCCCGTAGAGCCGGACCATCGGCGCGCCCGAACGGTGCGTCAGCGCGCGCAGTCCCTGCAGCAGCCTGTCGGTGAGGTTTCCGACGTGGGCCTGCACGGCCTCAATGCCGACCTTGCCGATGAAGTTCAGGCCAGTCTCCACGTCGGGTATGTGCAGGAAGTTCAGAGTGCCGTCCTCGAAGGCCGATTCATTGTCGGCCATACGGTGCCACTTCGCCTGGGCGCTGACCACATGGATGGTGCCGCCCGAGAACCAGGGCCGCCGCAGCCGGTCCATAGCCTCGCGCCGTACGATCAACGATCCGATGCCGGTGGGAAATCCGAAGACCTTGTACCAGCTGACGGCCACGAAGTCCGGCCGTACGACCGAGAGGTCCAGACGCCCGGTGGGAACGAAGGCCGCCGCGTCCAGCATGACGTCGTACCCCGCGTCGTGGGCAAGGTCCACCCAGTCCAGCGGATGCCGTACGCCGCTGAAGTTGCTCTGTGCGGGGTATACGAAGAGGCCGCGTCGCCGTCCGGAGAGCGCGTCGCGCACGGCGCCCTCGGAGGTCCGCAGCTCGGGCAGGTCCAGCGGTACGTAGGTGGTGCGGGCGCGTCGTGCTCGTGCGAACTGCCGCAGCCCGTTGACGGAGTTGTGATTGTCCATCAGGAGCACGAGGCGGCTCAGTCGGGTGAACGGATATGCCTCGCCGACCAGGCGCAGTGCGCCCGTGGCATTGGGTGTGAACACCGCCGCATACTCGGCTGGGTCGGCGTTGAAGTGCCGCAGCACGGCAGCGCGAGCCCGCTCGACGAGCTCCCCGGAGGCGGTGGAGGTGGGATTCAGGGAGTGCGGATTGCCGTAGGCATCCGACGTCAACCGTCCCGCGTGTTCCGCCAGTTGGCGTCTGGCGGGCAGCCCGGCGCCGGTGTGATCGAGATAGATGTGGTGCTTCTCGTCGAGATAGGCGTACTCGGCAGTCCGGAGCCCGGCAAGGGGTAGTGCTTCGGTCACTGTCACACCCTTAAAAAGCCGCCTGGGCACGGTCCGTTGGCTTCGAAGCAGAAAATGTGAGAGGCGTCACTCAACAGATGCTCTAAATGTGCGACTTATGCCATCATGCCCGTGCTCCTGCCCGCCACGGCGTGGCGACGCCTGAAAGGGTGTCACCCATGGTGGTACCGCACGCTCGACCGCGCGCGGTACGTACCTCAGACGGCCAGTCCGGTGGTCGTTGCGGGGCTTCCGAATGCCGGACCCCGCAGCGTTCGCATGGCAGTCGATGCCCAGCCCCGTACCACCCCGTTGCCCCGGCGTCCCCTCACCGGGGCTGAGTGCACTCCTCAGCAAACCCATGGCCGACTTGTGCGACATGCACATGGCCCATCGCATGTTCCGTCGCGCCGCCCGTCTTCTCCCCCCCCAGCAGCTCGTCCGCGACGTCGGCCCGGGCGACACTGAGCAGGCCGCGATCGTTGCGGACCACGCGGACAAGATCTGCGCAATCCTGGACGCCCATCACGGGGTGAGAGTAGAACGGCACAACCCCGCCAACGACCTGGCATGGTCGGGAAGCCGGTGCCCCCCCTGTGAGTGGGGGGGCACCGGCTCTCAGGCACCGTGTCATGTGCAATGGCCCGACCGTGAGCGACTTGTACGCTCCGTCTCACCCCGGGGATTACCGTTCCTGCTCGCGGTCTCCCGAGCTGTGGGGTTGCAGTACCGGTCGCAGAGCTTCCAGGACGGAGGCGTCCTCGATCGTGGACGGCACCGGCTCCTGGCGGCCCTCGGCGATGGACCGCATCGACTTCCGCAAGATCTTCCCGGAGCGGGTCTTGGGCAGAGCGGAGACGACGTCTACCTCCTTGAAGGAGGCGACCGGACCGATCTCGGCCCGGACTGCCGCGACGAGTTCGGCACGAAGCTGCTGCGGGTCGGCGTCGGCTCCGGCCTTGAGCACGACGAAGCCGCGAGGCACCTGGCCTTTGAGCCGGTCCGCCACGCCGATCACGGCGCACTCGGCGACGGCCGGATGGGCGGCTAGGACGGCTTCCATGGAGCCGGTCGACAGCCGGTGCCCAGCGACATTGATCACGTCGTCCAAGCGGCCCATGACGAACAGATAGCCGTCCTCGTCGACGTAGCCTCCGTCTCCGCTGAGGTAGTAGCCGTCGAAGCGCGAGAGGTAGGAGTCCACATAGCGACGGTCGTCGCCCCAGAGAGTCAGCAGCGTGCCGGGCGGCAGTGGGAGCTTGATACAGATGGCGCCCTCACCGCCGGGCGGCACCTCCTCACCCGCCTCGTCGAGGATCCGGACGTCGTAGCCCGGAACCGGAACCGTGGGCGAGCCAGGCTTGATCGGCATGGGTTCCAGTCCGCGGAGGTTGGCGGCCGCCGGCCACCCGGTCTCGGTCTGCCACCAGTGGTCGACGACCGGGACGCCCAGGGCGTGCGTCGCCCACTGGTAGGTCTCGGGGTCGAGGCGCTCGCCCGCCAGGAACAGCGTGCGGAAGCCGCTCAGGTCGTGGGCGGCCAGGAGCGCGGCCTGGGGGTCCACCTTCTTCACCGCGCGCAGTGCGGTGGGGGCGGTGAAGAGCGCCTTCACCCCGTGCTCGGAGATGATCCGCCACAAGGCGGCGGCGTCCGGGGTGCCGACGGGCTTGCCCTCGTACAGCACCGTGGTCGCGCCCACCATCAGGGGCGCGTAGACGATGTAGGAGTGGCCGACGACCCACCCGACGTCCGAGGCCGTCCACCACACGTCGCCGGGATGGATGTCGTAGATCGCGGACATGGACCATGCGAGGGCGACGGCGTGGCCTCCGTTGTCACGCACCACTCCCTTGGGACGTCCGGTCGTTCCGGAGGTATAGAGAATGTAGAGCGGGTCGTTCGCGGCAACGGGGACACAGTCGGCAGGCTCGGCGCCTGCTGCCAGGGCATCCCAGTCCAGCTCGCCCTCGCCGAGGTGCACGGGGGCCTGTTCCCGTTGGAGGACGACGACCGAATCGGGCCGGTGAGTGGACAGCCGCAGCGCCTCGTCGACGATCGGCTTGTACTCCACGATGCGCCCCGGCTCGATCCCGCAGGATGCCGCGAGGACCACCTTAGGACGAGCATCGTCGATGCGGGCGGCCAGTTCCCGAGGGGCGAACCCCCCGAAGACGACGGAGTGGACGGCGCCGAGCCGGGCGCACGCGAGCATCGCGACGACGGCCTGGGGCACCATGGGGAGATAGATCACGACCCGGTCGCCCGCCCCGACGCCCAGACCGCGCAGTGCACCGGCGAACCGGGCCACCTCGTCCCGCAGTTCGGTGTACGTGAACCGACGCCGCTCCCCCGTGTACGCCGAGTCGTAGATCAACGCGGTGCGGTCGCCGTGGCCTGCGTCAATGTGTCGGTCGAGAGCGTTGTGGCAGGTGTTGAGCCGTCCATCGGGAAACCAACGGTACAAGGGCGGCCGCGAGGCGTCCAGCGCCTGCGTGGGCGGTCGCTCCCAGTCGATCGCCTCCGCGGCCCGCAGCCAGAACCCTTCCGGGTCGCTGAGGCTGCTGCGATGGGCGTCTCCGTAGCGCGTCACGTCACACTCCTGATCATCGGCCTGCTGCTGGGGGTGGCCCGCATCCGCGCGCCGGGAACCGTAGCGCGCACCATGTTCCCCCTTCTCTTCCGCGTAGACGGCTGCGACCTGCCAGGGGTTCACCCCGAGTGTCGGCCAGTTCGGAATGCCCGCGCCCGGCGCGCACGAGCACCCGGCTGCTCCTCGAACCCCGGGACTCTCTCCCAGCAGGAGAAGTCCCAGGAGCGCGACGAATACAGGGCGCGGCCACGCAGAGCGGTGATCCCGCGCGGCGTCAGCCTCCGATGCGGGGTGGAGTGGCCGTTCCGTACAACCGCTTGGCGTGCGAGGCGTACAGGCGGGGGCCCAGGCGCGGCATGACGAACCGGGGCACGAAGGGGGCATTGGAGAGGACTGCCCTGATCACCTCGGGATCCCCTTCATACATGACCATGCCGAAGCCCAGCGCGAGGGTCTTCTTCGGGATGGTCGCGAAGGCGTGTTCGCCGAACAGGGCCCACTCCGCGGCGGTCATGTGCTTCGCGGCCAAGGGAAGGATTTCTCGCTCCTCCAGGGCCATGTGCTCGATCAGTCTCTCGACCAGCACGTCGATGTGGTACGCGAGGTCATCGCCGCCCCGGGCGGTGGTACCCCAAGCCGGAAACAACGATGTCACCGTCGTGAGCGACTCGTGGATGCCGTGGTGCTGCTTCTCCATGACCGGCACGACGGCCGCACTCGCCTCACCGCCGCGCGCGAGAAGGCGCGGCCACACCACCTCGTCCTCACCCTCGTGGTGGGCGTCCAGGATCGCGCATATCTTGTCGGCGTGGTCCGCGACGACGGCGGCCCGCTCGGTGTCGTCCGGCACGACGTCGCGGACAAGCTGGGGAAGGAGACGGAATTCCCGGCGGAACATGCGGTGCGCCATAAACATGTCGCGCACGTCAGCCATGGGTTCGCTTGGCGTTGCCTCTGTCACGGGTACTCCGATCGGTCGGTGATCTCGCGTCTGATCTGATGGCACGACAGGTCTGGGCGGGAGCCATCTGACGCTGTGCGCCATGACGACGCGTCCGCCCGGACAACACCGGTGTCGGGCACCGGGCATCCATCGGCGGAACGCGGCCAAGGCGGTAGGCCTGCGTAAGCCCCTAGTCCAGATGAAGGGACGGCGCCTTTGGTTCCGGTCCGCATCAACTTGCAGCATCTCTTGTGAACGTTTGCGGACTGAACCGCTCCCCACCTGCCGATGGTCCCGCCACCGGCCGCAACGCCTGTCGCTGACCGGCAGGAACGGCCGGAGCCGTTCCCACTCGGCGACAGGCCGATCTCTCGGCTCGGGCGGCCTCGGCGATCACGCCCTCCAGCAGCGCTGGAGAATACGCCGACGTT
The DNA here is from genome assembly GCF_040681075.1 of Streptomyces sp. NPDC051907. Taxonomy (NCBI): domain Bacteria; kingdom Bacillati; phylum Actinomycetota; class Actinomycetes; order Kitasatosporales; family Streptomycetaceae; genus Streptomyces; species Streptomyces sp. NPDC051907. The sequence goes on from NZ_JBFAYB010000037.1 coordinate 68,693, forward strand.
CCGCCAGACCCGGAAGGCCCACCAGCGGCCGAAGCTCGAGCGCTACGGCTGATGCCGAAGGCGACGGAGGTGTGAGCTCGTCGGCGTGCCGCTCGCGGCACTGGCGCGTACGGCGGTGGAGGCGCTGCTGGCCCACGCCGACGGCATCCCCGTCGCGTCGTACGTGGCGGATGTGTTCGCCGAGCATCGAATGCGGGCGAGGACAGAGGACAAGGGGCACGCCAAAAGCTCGCCCGCGGTTCCGGGGCAGCCGGACCGCGGGCGAGGAAGTGCCTTCCGGAAGGCTCAGCTCCCGGTGAGGGTGATGGCCAGGTCCGTGATGTTCAGTGGGAATTGGCCGACGGAAGTGGCCTCACCGGTGAGGAGATTGATGCTGTAGAGGGACGGCGTGCTCGAGCCGTAGGGAGTGAGCGAGGCGAAGGCGGTGTTCGAGGTCGTCTTGCCGTTGGTCAGACTGCTGAAGATGTCCAAGCCGGCGTTGGGGCCCGCGTCGATGGTGAGGGAGCCGGTCGGGGACAGCGTGCCGTTGTTGGCCGGGGCCTGGATGACGACCTGGTCCGTTCTTGTGTCAATGTCGAACAGGGTTGTCGCGGTGGTCCCGTTCAGGTCGTTGTTCGTGTAGGCGGCCGCAGTGACGCCCCTGGTCGGCCCGGTGGCCGGCGGGGTGGTCAGGATGGCGTCCTCGACCGTGGTGTGGTCATTGAGGTTGTGCCGCAGGTTCTGGCCGTTGTCGCTGATCACGCGGAGCCGGTCGGCCGCCGGGTTGAAGTCGATGTCGAAGTTGGCGCCGTACAGCGAGATTTTAAGCTGGGAGACCTTGGTGACGACCACGTCCGCGGTGGTCGGCGGGGTCTTGATCGTGTAGATGCCGCCCTTGTCGCCGACGCCGTACATCAGGCCGTCCTGGACCCGGTAGTCGATCCCGATCAGTTTCTGGTCGCCGACGAGGCCGGTGACGACCCTGACCCAGTCGAGCACGGTCGGCCGGTCGGTGGTGAACGTGGCCATCAAGGTGCCGTCGCCGGTGATCCCGAACGCCCTTAGACCGGGGGCGGCGACGGGGCCGGGGGCGGCCGAGCTGGAGTCCGGCATGCTCAGTGTGAGCGTTGTGCATACGGACACGACTGCGACGGCCGCGGCGATTCTCTTTCTGAAACCTGTGCTGAATCTTGTCTTAACTCCTGCCTTCACGGTGTCTCCTTCCGTCTGAATGCGAGTCACTGCATGGCGTATGCATGCGAAATAGCGGAGTGTGATTCCAAGAATGGTTCGCCGACGTCTTCTGGAGTGCAGCGCGGGCGATCACTGCCATGCTTTCGCACGCACGGGCATACGGTTCCTATCAAGCGCCGCCAGGTCCCCACAAGCGGATACTTCGAACTCTGCACACTGTGACAAAGTCATGGCCGACACACCCGTCACCGATTCACGCGGGGTGGTGAACGTCGTCCGGTTTTCGACTGCCGAAGGTTCACTGTGAAGGACATGCTCAGTCCATGGGGAGTCTGTTCGCAGAGCCAACCCGGCAGACGTCGGCCAATGCCCGCCGGGGGGCGAGGGTATGCACGCGAGATGCCGGAGCTCGGAACCCTGGACGTGAACCACCGGGACAGGTCCGAGACGCTGAAGTACGCGCTGTGGCTCAGGCGATGCACGAACGAACTGGCCCCGACCGGCAGCGCGTTGACAGCGGTCGACCTCGGCTACATCGCGTCGATGGCGAGACACGGGCCGAGGTGGGGCCTACTGCCAGGGATTCGTGAGGGGGCGGTCGCAGTCCGCGTCGCCCGGCGTGCCCTCGCGCTGGCTGCGGTGATCTGGCACAACCACAAGTCCGGACAGCCGGTCATGCGATCCCTGTCCGCCGGTCATTCGGGGCGGCTGAAGCGGTGAGCGGCCCAGAGCAGGGTCGTGACTCCGACGGCCAGCAGGAGGGCGGCTTCCAGGAGCAGGGGAGGTTGCCAGCCGGACCATTCGATGCCCACGGTGGCGGCCTGGTCCGGTACCCGTAGCGCGATGCAGCGGCGGAGCAGGTCCACTCCGTAGGCGAGCGGGTTGGCAGCGGCCAGCGTATGTGCCCAGCCCGGCAGGTTCTGGATCGGGAAGAAGCCACCGGAGACGAACAGCAGCGGCGTCATCACGACGCCGAGCAGCATGTGGAAGATCTCGGGCCGGTTGAGGCCTACGGCCAGGGCCAGCGCCAGGGCGGTGATCGTGAAGGACGTCAGGGCGATGCCGCCCAGGAGCAGGGCCAGGAGGAGGGGGTCGTAGGGCAGGCCGACGGCGCCGGCCAGGCCGAGCAGGACGGCGCCCTGGACCGTGGAGACTATCGTGCCGCCGGCGCAGCTTCCGAGGAGGAGGGTGGACCGGTGGACCGGGGCCATCAGGAGTTCGCGCAGGTAGCCGCTCTGCCGGTCGGTGATCAGGCGGATACCGACCATGATGGCCGGCGTTTGCACCGTCATCATCAGCATCCCCGGGAAGAGGTAGGCCTGGTATCCGACGCCCAGCGACGCATCGGGGATCAGGGCGGCCAGACCGCCCCCCAGGATGAAGAGGTAGAGCACCGGTTGCAGCAGCATGAGTGCGGTGTGGGTGCGCTGGGCCGACAGGCGCAGTAGATCGCGGTAGACCAGGGCGTGGATCGCGCGCAGTTCGTGGCGCAGGCGGACGCCCGGCTCGCGGTCGGCGCCGCCGGGGGCGCCAAGGGCGTCCGGGGCCGGGAGGGCGGGTGCGGTCATGGGGTCGCCTCGGTTGCTGCCGCGGGGGCGCCCGGAGCGGGCACGGGCGGTGTCGGGTGGGGCCGGGGGGTGTGGATGCTGCGGCCGGTGTGGTGGAAGAAGACGTCGTCGAGCGTCGGCGGGGTCGCCGAGGCGGCGTGCACCGCGATGCCGTGGGCTTCCAGTGCCGCGCACAGGCGGGGAATCCAGGAACTGCCGTCGGGTACCCGCAGGGACACCCCGTCGGTCTCCAGGGTGATGGCGAGGTCCAACGGCACGGTCCGGTCGACGACCTTGCGTGCTGCCGCGTCGTCGCTGGTGCGCAGCGCCACCCGGTCGTCTCCGATCGCGGTCTTCAGTGCGAGGGGTGTGCCCTGTGTCACGAGTCGGCCGTGGTCGATGATGCCGAGGCGGTCGCAGTTCTCCGCCTCCTCCAGGTAGTGGGTGGTGACGAAGAGCGTGCTGCCGTGCTGGTCACGCAGTTCGCGCAGGTGCTCCCACACCTGGGCGCGGGCGTGCGGGTCGAGTCCGGTGGTCGGCTCGTCGAGGAACAGGATCCGGGGTGCGTGCAGGAGGCCGCGGGCGAGTTCCAGGCGGCGGCGCATGCCTCCGGACAGGGTGCGCACCGGGGAGCGCCGCCGGTCGGTCAGTCCGACCATCTCCAGTGTCTCGGCGGTGCGCAGGCGGGCGTGGCGGCGGCGCAGTCCGTACAGGCGCGCGTGGATGTGCAGGTTCTGTTCGGCCGTCAGGTCCGGGTCCAGGGCGCTGTGCTGGAAGAGCATCCCGACCAGTCTCCGTACCTGGTCCGGCCGGCGCAGTACGTCGACGCCCGCCACGGTGGCGTGTCCGGCGGTGGGGCGGGCCAGGGCGCACAGCAAGGCGAGGGTGGTGGACTTTCCCGCTCCGTTGGGGCCGAGGAAGGCGAAGGTTTCGCCTTGGAGCACGTCCAGGTCCAGGCCGCGAACGGCGTGGGTGGTGGTTCCGTCCGGACCCGCGTAGCTCTTGAACAGACCGCGCGTGCTGATGGCGTACTCCGGCGGGGCGGCGGACTGTGCGGCGTCCGGGTGCGTGGGGGCGGCGGTCAGGAGGGTCGCCCGGGTGCGAGCGTCGTCTCCGGCGGGTGGCTGCATGGTCGGGTCCTCGTCTACGGGGTGTCTTCCGCAGGCCTGCCGGCCACAGCGGCCTTCGCTCCGTGCGGGGGGCGCCCCGGGGCGGCCCCCGGACCGGGGGTTGCGGCGTAGCGCAGCAGGTGCCCA